>JBFWPD010000029.1:0-16543 GCA_050250175.1 Vicinamibacterales bacterium | reverse complement strand
GAGGATCGGGCAGGTCGGGAGAGGGTGTGGGCAACCGCGCACCGCACTATCGATACGCGCTGGGGAACGGATACAAGATGAAGGAGACAGGCGCCAATGACACACGCAAAGCGCGGCGCGCTTTGCCAGTGAGCGCGCATGATCCTAGCAGTCGATGTAGGCGGCACCAAGACGCTCGTCGGAATCTTTGACACGGCAGGCGTACGGCCGCAGCCGCTGGCCGTCCGTGCCTATCCGACAACGGAGTACCCGGATCTCTCGACGCTCGCGCGCGAGTTCGTGCGGGAGGTGTCGCACGGTCCTATCCGTGCCGCGTGTTTCGGCGTCGCAGGGCCCGTGCAGGCGAAGACGGCGCAGCTGACGAATGCGCCGTGGCGCATTGACGGAGAGCAGGTCGGCCGGGATCTCGGTGTGTCTCGAGTGACGCTGTTGAACGATCTTCAGGCCATGGCGTACTCGGTGCCTGTACTCCTCGACACGGAGTTGCACGTCCTCCAGGAGGGGCAGCCCCAGCAGGGCGGTCACATGGCCGTGATTGCAGCAGGAACAGGGCTCGGCGAGTCGTTCGTTCACAACATCGGAGGACGCTTCGTGCCGTCACCGTCAGAGGGAGGCCATGCGGACTGGGCAGCACGGAGCGAGCGAGACATCGCGGTGCTTCGCGACCTCCTTCACCGTTTTGGACGCGCCGAGGTCGAGCACGTGGTCTCGGGAAGCGGGCTCGTCAACGTGCACCGCGTCACCCACACGACGCCCTGTCAGATCGTGCTGGACGACGAGGATCCCGAGGCGCCTGCCGCCATCTCCTCAGCGGCTCTCGAGCGCCGGTGCCAGGGCTGCATGGATGCGCTCGAGATTTTCGTCGGGGCCTTCGGCGCCGAGGCAGGCAATCTTGCGCTTCGTACACTTGCGACAGCCGGTGTGTTCGTCGGCGGCGGAATCGCGCCGAAGATTCTCCCCGCGCTGATCGACGGACGCTTCATGGGCGCGTTTCGCGACAAGGCGCCGTTCGACCAGCTTGTGGCGCGCGTTCCGGTCAAGGTCATTCTCAACCCCGAAGCGGGTCTCGTCGGCGCTGCGGTCTGCGCCGCGACCCTCGAGTAGCGTGAGCGGGATGCAGCGGGCAGGTCTGATGGAAAGAGAGGTTCCAATGAAAGCTCAGTGGACCGTTGCGCTCGAGAGAGCGTCTGCCGTCGTTCTGCTGCTCGCGGCTTCCGCGTGCGGCGGCGGCGGTGAATCGACGGAGCGCGCGACCAGCGGAGACCTCGCGGCACTCGACGCGTGCCTGTTGATTACGACGGACGAGATCCGCACCGCGACCGGCCGCGAAACGGCAGCGGGCGTCGATCCTGTTGCCGGACTGACGGGAGCGGCGCCGATGTGCGCCTGGGTATCGGCCGACGGCACAGGCGTGCAAGTCGCGCAGCTGCTCGTCAGTGCGGGGACGCCGGACTCGTTCGAGGAATACCGCGATCGGATGGCCCAGTCTCAGATCACGATCACGCAGATCGACGGACCAGGGCGCTATACCGTCTCGATCGGCGAGGCGAGCATGATTCAGTCGATCGGCGATCGCTTCATGGTGCAGGTCATGGTCGAACCTGCCGAGGGGACCGACCACCTCGCGGCCGCGACGACCCTGACGCGTGCGGCCCTCGACCGGCTCGAATAGGACGTCACCTGGATCTCGCGCTCGTTCGCGATTCAGATGACCGTGCCCACCTACGCATCGGCGCTCGCGCTGCTTGCCTGCGTCTTCCTGATGCGTGTGCTCGGACAGCTGGGTGTTATCGCGGTTTCACCGCGCAGGGAATCCTGAGCTGACAGGCTCGGCGCCGTGAGTCAGCAGTCCTAGACGTGCGGGAGCGAGGCTCCGGAGATCAGCTGCTCGAACCACAGGCTCGAGAGTTTCTCCTGGACCGTGTTCTGGCGGAGCCGCGCGGCGAGGTTCGGGAAGTCCACTCGATCCATCTCCTGGTCCTGGTTGAAGCACGAGAAGATGATCGTTTCCTTGCCGGTCGCGGGATCGATGTGCTTCTGGAGGCACTGCGCGCAGACCTCCTTCATCATGCACTGCATCGGCGAGTTGATGCTCGCGATGCCGACGTGGTCCTTGCGCAGATGCGGCGCGAGCGCGCCATGGCGCGCCGCCGTGACGGCCGCCATCATTCGATCGGAGCCGATGGCGATGATACGGCCGACTGTGCTGAGGGGCACGATCTGCTCGCCGAGCTCGCCGGACTGGTAAGCGAGCATCGCCTGCACGATGTTCCCGCGGAAATGCGCGTCCTGCGGACGTCCGGGCGCAATGCTGTCGCCCATGTCCGTGCTCCAGATCACCTGATCCGTCGCGGCCTCGATCTCCTCGCGCTTGAAGAGATCCTCGCCCTTCTTGTAGCCGGCGAAGTAGATCACGCGGTTGCCCCGGTCGCGCATCGCCCTGGCGATTGAGAAGAGCACGGCGTTGCCCAGGCCGCCGCCCAGGAGCAGCACACTGTCGTTTTCGGGAATCTCCGTGGGCGTTCCGGTCGGTCCCATGACCACCACCGGCTCACCCTCCTGAAGGTAGGCCACAAGCCGGCTCGAAACGCCCAGTTCGAGCGCGATGAGCGAGAGCAGACCCTTCTCTTTGTCCACCCACGCGCCCGTCAGCGCGATGCCCTCCATCAGGAGGGGCACGCTCGATCCGTTCGAGCCGACTCGCCTGGCGGCGGTCTCGTAGTTCTGCAGGCGATAGAACTGTCCGGGATGGAATCGCCTCGCGGCCGCCGGCGCCTTCACGACGACTTCGACAATCGTCGGTGTGAGGCGGACGACACGTTCCACGCGGGCGACGAGATCCTCGTCGAGCCGGGCGACGAACGTGACCCAGGCAGCGTCGCGCGCCGGCTGATCGCCGGGATCGAGCGCCGCGAGATCGCGTGCGAACAGCTCGACGACCTTGGGGAATCCGTCCTTCGCGGAGGCCATCGCTTTCACGACGTTGCCGGCGTACCGGGGATGGTTGTCGCCGTAGTACGAGACGAACCGCTCCCCTCCGTCGAACGACGTGAAGAAGCCCATGGGATCGGTCCTCAGCTCGAGCGACCCGTCTTCGCCGCGTGTCACGCTGTGCGGCTGGAAGAACTTCTTCTTCGAGTCGAGCTGGAACGTGCCTGGCGCTTCCTTCTCGCAGGTGATGTTCGGCGATGTGCCGGCGGCCACGAGCAGGGTGCGGGCGCGCAGCGTCACGGTCCCACTTTCTTGCACTTGCGCCGGGGCCCCACCCCCGGCGCGAACTGACGCCGATGCCTCGCCTCCCGGCTCGGCACGCCACCCCAGCGCGGTTGCCGCGCTGGGGGCCCCGGCATGGCCGCGGGCGCTCCCCTCACGTGCGAACGTCACGGCGCGCAGCGCTCCGCGCTCGTCAGGAATGGCCTCGAGGGGATTCAGGTTTTCGGCAAATGCGATGCCTTCCTCGAGCGCCTTGATCACTTCCTCGTGATTGAGGCGATAGGCAGGCGAATCGACCATCCGCTTGCGGTACGCGATCGTGACGCCGCCCCAGCTGCGGACCAGGGAGATGAAGTCGGGCGCGACTTTCGCTTCCTTCGCACGCGCACGCTCGGAGCGCACAGCCCGGCCATGGGCCACGAGCTCGTCGAGCTGTTCGAGCTCCTCGGCGTCGTACCGTTTGCGAAGCTCGGGTTCGCCCATGGCGCCCACCAGGCTCTCGTACTGCTCGAGGATCTTCTCGGCCTGGATCGGGTAGTACGCCATCAGCTCCGTCGCCGTGTCGATGGCCGTCAGGCCGCCGCCGATCACGACAGCCGGAAGCCTGGCGAGAAGGTTCGGCAGCGCCTGACGCTTGAAGGCGCCCGTGAGCTGAAGCGCCATCAGGAAGTCGCTCGCCTTCCTGATGCCGCGAATCAGGTTGTTCTTGAGATCGATGATCGTCGGGCGTCCCGCACCCGCGGCAATCGCGACGTGATGGAATCCGCGCTGCCAGGCATCGTCCAGCGTGATGGTGCCGCCGAACCGGATGCCGCCATACATGCGGAGGTGCCGGCGCCGCGCGAGCGTCAGGTGCAGCAGCGTCAGGAAGTTCTTGTCCCACCGGACGGTGATGCCGTACTCGGACACGCCGCCGAATCCCTCGAGGATTCGCTCGTCGAGCGGACGATAGACCTCATCCCACGACCGCACCGGTTCAGGAGGCGTTCGATCGTCGCCGACGATAGCCGCAGGAAGCGGCTCGATCTTCAGGCCATCGATGCCGACCACGCCGAAGCCCTCGTTCACCAGGTAGTGCGCCAGCGTGTACCCCGCAGGACCAAGACCGACGACGAGGACGTTCCTGCCGTTGTACGGCAGCGCGTACGGCCTCTTCACGTTCAGCGGATTCCATCGCGTCAGCAGGCCATAGATCTCGACGCCGAACGGCATCCGCAGCACGTCGGTCAGCACACCGGTTTCGATCTGCGGGATATTGACCGGCTCCTGCTTCTGATAGATGCAGGCCTTCATGCAGTCGTTGCAGATCCGGTGGCCCGTGCCCGGGCACATCGGGTTGTCGAGCGTGACGAGCGCCAGCGCTCCGATTGCGTCCCCGGCTTTCCGGAGCGTGTGCATCTCGGAGATCTTCTCGTCGAGCGGACAGCCATTCAGCTCGATGCCGAGGGGATTGACGACGACCTTGCCGTCCTTCTCGTGCAGACCCTTCGAGCAGGAATCCTTGTCGCGCTCGTGGCAGAGCACGCAGTAGTGGATCTCGCTCAACACCTCGCGCGGTGCCATGCGCGGATCCGTCAGCGCGAAGCCATCACGGTGGCGCAGCCGCCGATCGGGCCCGAACATCGACTCGGCCAGCTCCGCGACGGGACGCTGGACTTCCACGAGGTTCCAGTAGTCGAGAGTTTCCGGGAACCTGAAGATCACCCACTGGCGAAACAGCGGATCGTGCACACGAGCGGCACACCACCGTTTCAGCGCATCGAGCGCTCCGGCGGTCGCCTCGCTCGGGCTTGCCTTCTCGCGGTCCATCAACGCGCAACCGGCCCGCGCGATCGCCAGCTCGGCGTCGCCAGCATCCTGCGACTGCGCGACGAGCTCCTTCACCAGCGCATCGTCTGCCTCGACGCGATCGACATGCGCTCCCCCCTTCAACAGCGGGAGCGCCCGGCGCCGGACGAAGTCGATCTTGAAACGGAAGAGATCGTCCTGCGCGCCAGTCTGCGCAGCCAGGGCGGCCGCCTTCTTCTCCACGGCGAAGAGGCGCGCAACGAAACGGCTGACGTGGCTGCCCATTTCAACGAGCAGGTTCGACAGCTCGACCGGCGTGCGCGGAGCCTCGGGGGCGCGGCGATATGCGTCCCACTTCGGCCAGAACTCGGGCGCGTTGGCCCGGAGCTCCTCGCAAAAGCGCTCGTACAACGAGGCCAGTCGCTCCGGTTCGTGCAAGTCGGCAAACGAATAGCCGGAAACACCAAGAGAGGTTTCTGAAGTCACGGCAGGCACGTGTGAGGTGGCCCGTAAGGTAACGCGAGAGCGGGAAGGCAGTCAAACGGCCGAGAATGGCGTGCGCAGGTCTTCCCGTACAATATCGTCATGCGTCTGGCTGTCGTCGCTGCCGCCGGGCTCGTCGCCCTGACGTCGATTACCGCCGCCCAGACAGGCCGGCGGGACACGCCGGTCCCCTTCGCCGTGGGCGAAACGCTCACCTACGACGTCACGTACTCGTCCTATCTCGTCGCCGGCACAGCGGTCTCGAAGGTCGAAGGCCGGCGCTCCGTCTCCGGCGCGTCCTCGTACTACATCGTGGTCGAGGGCAGGCCGATACCGATGCTCGCCAGCCTCTATAGTCTCTTCTACAGGATGGAGACGTTTCTGGACGCGGCAACGCTGCTGCCGCATCGCTCGGTCCTGAACGTCCAGGAAGGCGTCCGCAAGCGAACCAGCAGGACAATGTTCGACCGGACGGCCAACCGGGCGTTTTTCGAAGTCGAGACTTCCGAAGGCAAGGATCAGTTCACCTTCGACGTCCCTCAGCAGATTCAGGACGGCCTGTCGGCCCTCTACGTGTTCCGCACCATGAGCATCAAGCAGGGTGACACCTTCTCCCTGCCAGTCGCCGACGAGGGTTCGCTGTACAGAGTGAACGCCAAAGTCGGCGCGCCGGAGCGCCTGGCAGTGCCGCTCGGAACCTTCGATGCGGTGCCGCTGAACGTCTCGGTCGTCGACGAGGAGGGCAAGCCGGCGGCGAACAACGCCGCCATCTGGATTTCTACCGACAGCCGCCGGCTCCCACTGAAGATGCAGGCGGATCTGACCGTCGGCACGTTCGTGCTTCTGCTGCGTACTGCGACTCCATAACGCCGGAAACGGCCCCGACGCGCAACGATTGACCGCTGACCTCGATCGCCGGCGCCGCCTGCTCACGGCCGGTGCCGTTCTGTCCCTGCTGGTCCTCGTCGCGGGCCTTCGCGCCGCGCTCAGTGTCCCTCACGGTCTGAGAGTCGACTACTTCGACTCGCTCGCCCCCGGCGTGGAGCCGTCTCTTTCGGCCATCACGCGGGAAGTGTCCACCGAAGCGCTGCAGAGCGATCGCGGCGTGCTCCCCGAGGAGTTTCGCGCACGCTGGTACGGATACCTCGCGGTCAGCCAGCCTGGCCCCTACATCTTCTCGACGACGTCGGACGATGGATCGAGTCTGAGCATCGATGGAACCGTCGTCGTCGACAACGGTGGCGTGCGAGGGATCACGACCCGGACGGGACGCATCGATCTGGAGGCCGGTCCGCACGTGATCGTCATCGACTACCTCCAGGCTGGAGGTTTCCACAGCATGGAGTGGGCCTGGGCGATGGACGGCGAGCGGCTCGGTCCGGTGCCGTCGTGGCGCCTGACGCCCAATCGCGAGTCGCCGTCCACGCTGCAGGTCCTTCGCGCCCTGGACCTCGCCCTGATCGTGGCCGCGGTGCTGGCCGGTGTGGTCCTGCTGATGGGGCTGTGGCAGTACGGACAGCCTGTCCTCGACCTCGCGGCGGCGCGTCCGCGCCTGGCGAGCCTTCTGCTCTTCGCGCTTCTCGCGATCGTCCATACATGGCCGCTCGCGACGAATCCATCGGTCCTGTCGCGCAACGACAACGCTGACACGGTGCTGAATGAATGGGCGCTCGCCTGGGTGGCCCATCAGGCTGTCCGCGATCCCCTGCACCTGTACGACGCGAACATCTTCTATCCCGAGCGGCGCACGCTCGCCTACTCGGAGGCGATGATCGTGCAGTCCGCGATGGGCGCACCACTCGCGTGGGCCGGTGCCTCGCCGGTTCTCGTCTACAACGTGCTGCTGATCGCCGGATTCACGCTGACCGGCTGGGTGACGTGTCTCGTGGTGGCGCGCTGGACGGGTGACTGGAGCGCGGGCGTGATCGCCGGCGCGTTGAATGGTGTCAACGCGCACACGCTGACGCGTCTCCCGCATCTCCAGGCGCTCCACGGGGAGTTTCTGCCGCTGGCGCTTCTGGCGCTCGACACGTTATTTCGCGAACCGCGGGTGGGCAACGCCGTGCGGCTGGCGGTCTGGTTCGTCCTGCAGGCGCTGACGTCAGTCTATCTGCTCGTGTTCACGGCGTTCGCCCTCGCGGGCGCCGCACTGGCGCGGCCCGAGTCGTGGCTCCGCGGGCGCTTCACGCAGGTCGTGCCATTTGTGCTGCTCGCCGCGGCAATCGCGGGACTGCTCCTGGCGCCGTTCCTGCTGCCCTATTGGCTCGCATACTCCGGCGACGGGTTCACCCGGTCGCTCGCTGACGCGCGGATGTACTCGGCCACGTTCCGCGACTACCTGATGACGCCAGGACGTCTGCACGAGGAGCTCTGGAGCTACCGCTTCTCAGGAGGGACTGCGCTCTTCCCCGGAGTCGTCGGAACCGCGCTTGCAGTCGTCGCACTCGCGACAGGGATTGCCTTCTCCGATCTCCGGGCCCGCATGTGCCTGGGCATGGGCATCGTCGGCGTGGCGTTGTCATTTGGAACGCGACTGCCTGGGTACGAGACGCTGTACGGCGCGCTGCCGCTGCTTCACGCGATTCGCGCGCCTGTTCGCTTCGGATATCTCGGCGTGGTCGCGGTTGCGCTGCTTGCGGGCTTCGGTGCGGTGGCGCTCAGACAGCGGGTTGCCGCAAGCGGCTGGCGTCCGCTCGCCGCATTGCTCGTCGCCATCGCCACGCTCGAGACCATGGCGGCACCAATCGAGGTGTCACGCGCCCAGCCCGTGCCATCGATCTACGCAGCCGTTCGCAACGAAGTCGGCGCCATCGTTGCCGAGCTGCCGCTACCGAACCCCCGGACTCCATTCGTGAACGCGCGCTACATGCTGCACTCGACGGCGCACTGGAAGCCGATGATCAACGGCTACAGCGGGTTCGTGCCGGACAGTTATCGGGCGCATCACGAAGAGATCGACAACTTCCCCGACCAGCGATCGATCATCGCGCTTCAATCGCTCGGCGTGACGCATCTCTTCGTGCACACGAATCAGATGCGGGAGGCGGCTGTCGATGCCCTCGACAGCCTCGTCGTCTTGCAGGAGATCCAAAGAGAAGGACCGATCAGGCTCTATCGTCTTTCGCCGAACTGATTCCTACCCGCCCTACCCGCCCCTCCCGCCCTACCTGCCCTCCTGCCCTACCTGCCCTTCCCGCCCTACCTGCCCTTCCCGCCCCTCCTGCCCTACCCGCCCTACCTGCCCCCTCCCACCGCCCCTACCGCACCTCCTGCGCCTCGCGGCGGAAGCACTGACGTCCTTCGCCGTGGGTCCAGAAGTCGCCGTCGAGCCGATGCTCTACGAGCGTCGCCGACTGTGCGAACGACGCGCAGACCTCGTATGTCCTTTCGTCGAGCGCCGCGTACTCGTAGGGCACGCCGGTCCCGGGATCCTGTTCGCTCACCGACGAGCCAGGCTCCTGGACGAGCTGATCGAGCGATTCAGGCAGCCGGTCGTGGCGTGTCCAATACACGTCGGTCGCACGCGCGAGCGCGATCAGGTCGTTCACCCGGCGCTCGTCGAGCCGCCGCATCCGCTCGTCAGCCGGTGATCCCAGCAGCAGGATGCCGGCGACGACCGCGGAGATGACCGCGACGATTACGACGCCCATGGTGGCCTGACGCAGAGACAACGGGGTCATGTGCGAGCCCCCTCATCAGCACGCAAGTCTGTCAGGTAGTAGCCGAACACCGTGCCGGCAATCGCGCCGACGATGAGCGCCTTCAGCGTGAATCGGATCGTCAGCTCACCGCCCAGCACGTTGTAGATGAGGCCGACGACATCGCCGATGAGGACGCAGGCCGCGGCGAAGAGCGTGAGGTACGTCAGCCAGCGGCGGACCGGCGACGCGCGCTTGATCTTGTCGCGCAGCATGCGCGAGGTGTAGCGCGAGATGAACAGGAAGACCGGAAACGCCACGATCAACATCGAGACCGCCCATCGAATGGCGTATCGGAACGCCGTGTCTCCCGGCGGATCGACCGGATCGGGAAACGCCCGATTGACGAACTGAAAGAGCAGGCTTCCGAAGTTGAACGTCACGAGATACAGCGTGGTGAACTGCAGCAGGTAGAGAAACGCTTCGCGTGCCGAAAGCGAGGGCCTCGGACGTGGCACCGGCACCGGAAAATCGAGCGCAGCAAACGCATTGAGGGCGGCGTGAACCTGGTCGTGCTCCCAGCCGGCCGACAGCAGGACTCTCTCTATGGAGTCCCGTGATTGTCCCCGCGTGAGCGCGTCGCGCACGAAGTCGATCAGTTCGTCGCTCGCCGCCATATGCCGCTAGTCCCTGCCTTCGCCTTCGCGTGCGGGCCACAGCGACCGCTGGCGCCTGGGCACGCCGGCGCCAGCCATCGTCAGCGCGAAGCGCTGCCGATCGTCGGTCCATTGACGAGACATGCCGAACCCCGCCTGCTCGAGCATTGTCACCAGCCCGGGCCGCGTAAATTTGTACGAGCTCTCCGTCCAGATCGACTCCCCGGCCTCGAGGACAAACGAGAGATCCGCAGCACGAACGTGTACGGGCTGCCGGTCGAGACTGACGAGATGCATTTCGACCCGGGAGGCATCCGCGTTCCAGCGCGCGCGGTGAACGAAGCGGTCGAGACGAAAGTCGGCGTCGAGCTCACGATTGATACGGTGGAGCAGATTGCGGTCGAAGGCCGCGGTCACTCCCAGCGGATCGTCGTAGGCGAGCAGCAGGTCCGCTTCCGGCTTGACCAGGTCGGCGCCGATCAGCAGGCCATCGCCGTCCGAAAGGCCTCTGCGCACGTCACGCAGGAACGCCGCGCTTTCGGCGGGATCGAAGTTGCCGATGTTCGAACCGAGGAACAACACGAGCGTGCGGCCGCGTCGCGATCCCGCGAGCGCTTCCGCGAGGCCCTCCCGATACGGGAGCTGATGCCGGGACACCTCGCTCGCGCCTGCTGCCGTCAGTGTCTGTGTCGCGACGTCCAGGGCGGCGCGAGAAACGTCCACCAGATGGATCGCCGCTCCGGCAGACCGCTCTCCAGCCGATCGCAACAGGGTCGCCAGCTTCGCCCCGCTTCCCGATCCAAGCTCGACGAGCGTCGAGAAGCCGGCCGATGGGGGAAAGACCTCGGCAGCGTGCGCTGCGAGAAGCGCGGACTCGACGCGGGTGATGTCGTACCAGGGCAGCCTGCAGATGGCCTCGAAGAGCGCAGAGCCAAGCGGGTCGTAGAAGTAGCGCGATGGAAGCTGCCGTGGCGTTCGCAGGAGGTGCTCGCGGACTTCGGCGGCAGAGACATGCTCGGCCGACTCGCCCGACGGCGAAATCTCCAGCATTCGCGGCCGAGCGAGCGGTGTCGGCTCAGCCATGGCTCGAGGCTGTGACGTCTTTCACGCAGCGGAAGCTCGCGTACACGTACGGGTAGCGCGGCCGGAACCAGTTGCGGAACGACCGCCGCAGGAGCTCTCTGGCCGTCACCGGCGAGGCACCCTTCATGACGAAGTGCTCGCCGTCGAAGAAGTCGGCGGAGTACTGCGGGTAGGTCGCCATTGGCGTGAACCCTGGAAATGGCGCAAAGGGTGTCGCCGTCCACTCCCAGCCATTGCCCATCAGGTCGTCAATGCCCCACGCGCTGGCTCCCGCTGCCCGGCTTCCGACCGGAGCGGGATCCCATTGCTCGAAGTCGAAGACACCGTGCGCGGCCGCAGGAGCTTCCGCGCCCCAGGGAAACGGACGCTCTCCCTCTGCCGATCCAAACGCGGCCCGATGGTACTCCCCTTCCGTCGGGAGCCGTGCGCCGCTCCAGCGTGCGAAAGCAGACGCTTCCGCCTGGCTCACGTAGACGGGCCACGAGAGCGGCAGCGGCAGAAGATCGAACATACCGCGCCAGTGCCATGCTCCGTTGTGCAGCTCCCAGAAGATCGGACGCTCAACGTGGTCCCCGCGAATCCAGCGCCAATCCTCCGGACGCCACAAGCGCTCGTCGCCGTAGCCTCCATCCTCGACGAACTCGAGATAGCGGGCGTTGGTCACGTCGTGACGTTCCATCAGAAAGGGCGCCACGCTGACCCTCAGTGCAGGAAACTCGTTGTCCCAACCAAACGCCACCTGCTGACGATCAGCGCCGAGCGTCGCGCACCCGGCCGGCACTTCAATCCACTCCTGCTTCGGCGGACTGCCTTCGCCCACCGCTGGCCGATATCCTGCCGGCCGGCGCTTCGCCTCGAGCGGCACGCGGTGCCACATGTAGGCAAGCGTTTCCTGATGCATCGCTTCGTGTTCCAGGATGGTTCCCACTGCCCCTGCGGCAGGCCCGGTGACATCGATGCTCTCCAACGCAGCGACGACCCTTCGATCGGCCTCGATCGTGAACGCGCGCACCTCGTCGCGCGACGGCCAGCGGCCATCCTCACCATCCCCGCCTGCCGGGACGAATTCGGCCGGATCGATGCCCCGGGCAAACAGCGTCTCGAGCCGCACGTCGATGCTCCTGCCGCCGAGCGCATCGCGCACCAGCGTGTTGAACGCGAATCCAGGCAGATGGCCGTCGTAGAAGACGATGGGGTGGCGGAGGTGGATGGGCCGGTCGTAGTAGGCGGCATCGTCCAGCATGCCGAAGAGCTCGTGGGTCCGAGCGCGAAGGCGACGATAGCGGTCCGCGGCGTCCTTCATTGAAGCGTTCATGGACCCGCTGGTCACGGCGGCGCCGGGTCCACGGCGTTGCCCTTTCAGTCTATCGTGGCCCGCCCTGCGCGAGTTACCCCTGCCCCGGCGCGGATCCCGCCTGAGACGTGCGATAAGATGGGCATTCAGGTCGCCCGTGAAGATCACGCTGAACGGAGATCCCTATGAGACGGCCGGCCCGATCACGGTCGCGGATCTCCTGGCGCGGCTCGACATCGACCCCCGCCGCGTCGCGGTCGAGCACAACCTCATCGTCCTGAAACGCACAGCTTTCGACACCACGCAGGTGAAGGACGGCGACGAGGTGGAGATCGTCAACTTCGTCGGCGGAGGATCATCGGCAGCCATGGACACCTTCGTCATCGCCGGCAGGACGTTCACGTCGCGGCTCATCGTCGGCACCGGCAAGTACTCGACGCCACAGGTGATGGCGCAGGCGCACGATGCGTCCGGCGCCGAGATGATCACCGTCGCGGTGCGCCGGGTCAACATCAGCGACCGCAACCGCGAGTCGCTGCTCGACTACATCGATCCGGCGAAGTACTTCCTGCTGCCGAACACGGCAGGCTGCTACAGCGCCGAGGAAGCGGTCCGCACCGCGCGTCTCGGGCGCGAAGCCGGACTGTCGAACTGGGTGAAGCTCGAGGTGATAGGGGACGAGCGGACGCTCTTCCCGGACAACGAGGAGCTGCTCGAAGCCACACGCATTCTCGTCAAGGACGGATTCATCGTCCTGCCCTATACCAACGACGATCCAATCGTGTGCAGAAAGCTCGAGCAGGCCGGAGCGGCCGCGGTGATGCCCGCCGGCGCGCCAATCGGCTCGGGACTTGGCATTCAGAACGCGAACAACATCCGCATCATCCGCGAGTTCGCCAACGTGCCGGTGATCGTCGATGCGGGCGTGGGCACGGCTTCAGACGCGGCGCTGGCGATGGAGCTCGGAGCGGACGGCGTGCTGATGAACACCGCCATCGCCGGCGCCAGAGATCCCATCGCCATGGCCACCGCGATGAAGCTGGCCGTGCAGGCCGGCCGTCTCGCCTACCGGTCGGGCCGCATCCCGCGCAAGATGTACGCGACGGCGAGCAGTCCGGTTGAAGGGTTGGTCGGACGATAGCGCGTCAGCGTTTCTTCGCGCGACGAGACGCCAGCCGCCTGTCAATGTCGTCGAGGCGACTCATCATCTGATTGAACGCAGAGCCGATTTGCACATCCATCCGATCGAATCGTGCGTCTACATGCCCGAATCGCGCGTTCATCTCCTCGCGCAACGCCGCGACCTGCTGCTGCGTCTCGAGGTGGCCCTCGGCGATGAGGCCGATGTGCACCTGCGCCTCCTCGTAGAGCACGGTCGCGTGTCGGCGCCCTTCTTCGTCCCCCTCGCGAAGGGCAGCGAATCCACCGTTCATCTCGGCGCGAAGTTGCAGAATCTGCCCTTCGAGCGCGTCGACCCGAGATGGCAACGCTCTCAGTTCTTCCACCGTTGACTCCAGGATTTCCACGCGTTTCTGGAAAAGATGGTCCTGCATCCTGCCCCCTTGCCGGTGTCTCTTCGATCACGAACCGGCGTGGTGGCTAAGGCAGACGCGAGTTGCATACCGCGCAGTGAGCCTGTCTGCACAGTGACGACGATAGCATCGTCTGGCCGTTCTGGCACTCGACCTTCGGCTGTCTCCCGCAGGCGCTCAGTCTGGTGTGTCCCGAACGATCCGCAGATATCGCCGCCACGGCCCCACTTCGTCTGAGTACTGACCGGCCATAATGCGGGCGACCTGCATCAGATGGTCGAGGTCATGGACCACCCAGGCCGCCAGAAGCTGCCGGAGCGTCACGGCGCCAAGCGCTGGGTGCCGGCCGCGTCGATCGAAGTCGGCCGGCGCCAGCCCCGCCAGTTCGCGCAGACTCTCCTGGCGAACGGCCGCGAACTCGTCGAGCAGATCCGCCAGCGTGCGTCCCCTGGAGCTTGCAAGCTGCGCGAACCGATCGAAGTCGTCGAAGGCCCTGGCTTCGCCCTGCTCCAGGATCATCCTCGCGCGCGGGATCCAGTTGGTCCGCTCGGCGTGAATCAGATGTCCGACGACGTCGAAGGGACTCCAGGTTTCACCGCCCTCATGGGCGACGATCCAGCCATCGGGAAGATCACGCAGCAGCGCATCGAGCGCGGGCGGCGTTCGCGCCAGAAGAGCAGCGGCCTCATCGACAACGAACGCGCGCCTCGTGCGATCGGACCCGGTCGGCATCTCGATGTCCATTGCCATGATCACCCTTCGGACCGACGGCCAGGCCGGCCAATGGCCTCGTGGGCCAGCGCGCCCAGTGTTCGCACCGACCGCGCGATCCGATCGGACCAGGGATGGCCGCAGTTGATGCGGATGCAGTGGTCGAAACCGCCCTGGGGACCGAACATGGGCCCCGGAGCGATGCTGATCCCGGCGGCACGCGCGCGTCGAAAGAGGGTCATCGCATCGATCGCCCGCGGCAGCTCGCACCAGAGCACAAATCCCCCCTGCGGACGGCTGATCGCGACGCCCTCAGGGAAGCTGCGGGCGACGGCCTCGCGCATGCGGGCGACCTGGTCACGATACGCCCGCCTCGCACCGCGAAGATACCGATCGTAGCCCCCGTTCTTCAGGAAGTCGGCGACCGCGAGCACCGGGAGCGTCGCGCTGGCCAGCGACTGCGTGCGCTTGAGCGCGAGGACCCGCCGGTACCAGCGTCCCGGTGCGATATATCCCACGCGGTACCCTGGCGCCAGCGTCTTCGAGAACGAGCCGCACAGCAGCACGGAGCCGTCGGTGTCCTCCGCTCTCAGACAGCGCGGCCGCGTCCCCTCGTGCTGCAGGTCGCCGTAGATGTCGTCCTCGATGATCGGAATCTCGCGTCCCGCCAGCAGGCGCACGAGCGCGCGCTTGCGCTCGTCCGGCAGCAGGCACCCGACCGGGTTGTGAAAGTTCGGGATGAGCACGCAGGCGGCGACGCGAGTACGGCGGATGGCCTGCTCCACTTTGTCGAAATCGAGGCCGGTCGCGCTGTCGATCGGCACTGGCAGCGCCCGCAGGCCCCGCTCACGCAGCATGCTGGCGAGGCCGAAATAGGTTGGCGCCTCGACGAGCACCGTATCTCCAGGTGCGCACGTGGCCTGGAGCGCGAGAGCGAGCGCCTCGGTGCAGCCATTGGTGACGATCAGATCGTCGGGGGCCAGCCTTCCTCCCCATTCCAGTGAACGCCGCGCAATCTCCCGCCGAAGCGCCTCGCTTCCTGGCGCCATGTCGTAGCTCACGCTCCCGGTTCCGAGTTTCCGCGCAATGGCTCCCATCGCGCGGCTCAGCGCAAGAGACGGCAGCAGTGCGCCGGACGGCACGGCGGCGCCGAGGGCGACGAGGTTCGGATCGCCCTGATCGGAAAGCACCGCGTCGAGAGGATCGAGGGCGGCGAAGTCGGTGACCTTCGGCCGGACATCGAGCGTGCTGGGTTCTCTGATCGCGTCCGCCCGCCGGGCCCGAACGAAGAACCCCGACTTGGGCCTGGCCTCGATCAGGCCACGCACCTCGAGGGTTGCGTAGGCATGCATCGCGGTCGGCACGCTGACGCGCTGCT
The DNA here is from genome assembly GCA_050250175.1 of Vicinamibacterales bacterium. GTDB lineage: Bacteria > Acidobacteriota > Vicinamibacteria > Vicinamibacterales > CAVVIG01 > JBFWPD01. The sequence goes on along the minus strand of JBFWPD010000029.1, from coordinate 767 downwards.
GCCGGCTGAACATCCGGATGGAGGGCACACGATCCCCGGGCTGCAGCGCGCGCGACTGAATCAGGCCGGCAAGCACGGAAGCCAGCTTCTGGTAGGTCGGCTCACGAAGTGTCGCGGTCGGCACAGGGCGAAGCATCGCAGAAAGGACGCCTCTTGAACAGATACAGGCATGACGATGTTCTGCTTGTACAGATGGCTATGAAGAGCCGGACAGCCTATCTGTACAACATGAGAATGCGCTGACCTGCATCTGTTCAAGGGGCATGGTTCAGGCCACGATCGGACCATGTCACGGCTGACCGTCGGGCTCTCTACGACCACTCCCCTGTCGCAACGTCAGGCCTCCGGCCGCCTGCACCTCGCCAAAGGAGCCGTCCTCCGCCTCGAGTGGGGATCGAGCGCGCCCCTCGTCGTTGTGTGTCGCGGCACGGTATGGGCGACGACGACTCCCGCACACGGCGATTGGGTGATTCAGACCGGCGAGACGCTCCTTCCCGGAGGCCGCGGGCCCGCGGTCGTCGAGGCTCTCGCGCCCACCGACCTGCTCGTCATTCCGAGAGAGGATGCAGCACACGTCCGCGCATCAGCCGTCTGGACTTCAATGAACGCTGTCAGGCGGTGGTCAACGGCTCTGGGGAGCGCGATCCGAAGGGTCTCGCAATGGCTGCTGGATCGCCAGGTTGACAGGATGACGACGAGGGGTTCGATCCGGGAGGCTTCGGGGGGAAGCTGAGGGCCGGAGGACCAAACAGGACCTAAAGGACCTG
>JBFWPD010000028.1:0-16845 GCA_050250175.1 Vicinamibacterales bacterium | reverse complement strand
GGTCACATCTCTGCGGCAGCGGCTGATAGATCTGAGAGACAGCGACAACAGGCGGTCATTTCCGGACTCTCCTGCTGAAGCATGCTTGCTCCGTGATTCGGTGCTCGATGAACTCGTTCGCAGACGCCCGAGAACGAAGGACGACTGGTTCCGCGTGATTTCGTACCAGCAGAGAACCGAGACCGACGCGCGTCAGGTCGGCCAGTATCTCGCGAAGGTTCTCGAGGTCATCAACGATTCGTACGAATAGCGCGGCACCCGTCAGCGGCCTCTGTTCAGACCGTATATTGAACGTGCCGGTGAGAGCCGAGTTCGAGGTCGAAGGCGCTCCATGACGTTCCCCGAGTGGTGGATTTGGGACCTCTCCTTCACGAGCCACGCCGAACTGCGAATGGAGCAGCGCGGCGTGACCGAGGTCGAGGTCCGCGCTATGCTGGAGAAGGCAACTTCCTTCGATCCGAACGTCGTGGAGGGCAGATTCATGATCCACGTGCGCCATCAGGGGTCACCCATGGATCGTGATCGTTGAACCGGATGCCGACGCCAAGCTGCTTGTCGTCGTGACCGTGTACGAGGTGTCCGAATGACTGAGAGATCGCTGCAAGTCACGTATCGGAAGGGGCGGGCGTTTGCTGCGTACCTGCACTTCTCGCACCCAACCGGCGAGAAGAGTGCGAAGACGGTAGCATCGCCGGACGGGCTTCTGGTCGTCGACTACGGTTCCGCAGGCCGACCTGTAGGCGTCGAGATCACTGCTCCGCAGGCAGTCCCCCTAGAGCGCCTGAACCAGCTCCTTGCGGAACTCGGCGAGCCTCCGATGGCCGAACAGGATTACAGGCCCGTTCGAGCCGCCTGAGAACTCCTGCGGTCGAGTGCCAGCTCGGGACCAACATTGGAAGAGCGGAGATGCTGCCGCAGTTGTCTTTTCGTTGGCGTTGTCCGCCAGCACGAGGATTTTGTAATTCAGTTAGCTTCTGACGGGCCGCCAGCGTCCGAAGATCCTAGCTGAAGCGATCCGAAGGCGAGCCGATGCTGGATGAAATCTTCAACCAGGCCCTCGCGGCCTTCCCCGACGTAGCGGATACCGTCACCAGAATTCGAGACGTACGGCGAGAGGCATTCAGCAGAACGTACGAAGAGTTCTTTGAGCCGAAATCAGCTTTCGATCTCTCGGGAAAATCGCCGCGTCTACTTGGTCTTTCGTTGCCGGATGTGGAGGCTTGGGCCAAGCACATGGCCTACAGCACCCGCGTCCGCATGCTCTCCATCGAGCCGTCAATCCTGGACGCCATCGTCAATGATCGTTTGACTCCCGCCGCAGTTCTTCTGCGAAGTCACTCAGAAACCGCTGGCCTTGCATGTCTCGCACTGATGACGCTGCGGGGCGCGAAATCCGATCGCCTTCGGGACGTGATTCAACGGACACTGTTCGGCAGCGCGTTAGCGAAAGGCTGGAGATCGTTCGAGAACCTTGCGACATTTGCGCCGGAAACTGAGGGCACTCCTGCGTCAGCCAAAGAGCTGATGGAGTCTTTGGACTCTTTCGTCGCAGCGGGTGCGAAAGAGAATAACCGCTACCAGGCAGCTTATGGAATCCTGTGCGAGTTCGCGCATCCGAATAACCGCGGAATGCTCGGTTTTCTGCGATCTACCGAACTGCCGCCAGTCGGTTGGCGGGTTCGTTATTCGCCGACCGAGGAGGTTCGTCCCGACGATCGGCGAATGGTCCTAGGGTTACTGCTCGAAATGATGCGGCTTGGTTACTCGGCTTCTGAATTCCTCCGACTCGGCATCGTGCACGTAGTGGACGACGGCTTCTCGATCTCGCCTCCTGAACCCAGGGCGATGGAGCGCGTGTTGAGAAAGCTCATGCTATTGGAGGACGCGCCAGAAATCGGCTGGGTGATGTAGCTGGTAGACCAACCGCTGTGGTCAGAACGTTTGACGAAGCCCATCGAGATGACTGAGCCATAAGGCAAACTGGTTCCAACTGGCAATGTTCTGGTCCACCAACTCCGCTCATGATGGCAGGCGGAGGTTGCCCGCCATAGCGCCGAAGGCGCGACGGCGGGCTGACTTCGCCTCCGAACGAGTTACGGTTGGCAAGCCACCCAGCCCGGGGATCGAGCGGAGCACCCTTGTGAGCTGACGTCACAGGTCGGGCGAAGGTGGGTTGACCGACAACGCGAATGCGCTATTTCCACGCTTGGACGCTGTCCAAAGTGTTGCAGATTACGCCGTACGCGCTGGCGGCAGTCATCGCAAATTCTCCGTCCTGATTTCCTGACGGTTCGGTTTCAGGCCATATTCGACTGATCCGCTGCTGGCCGCCACCTTGCGTCGGCATTCCCATGTCCGACGGCCGACGCATCGTTTACGTGCTCAAGAACGAGCGCAACCCTCCAAGCTACTACACCGGGCTGACGTCGAACCTTCGCCTCAGACTCGATGCGCACAACGCCGGCCGATGCCGTTACACCGCAGCGGTCGGCCGTGGCACGTGGACGATAGCCAGAACTCACTGACGTCCTCCATGACGGTCAACTCATCGAAACTGTAGGCGCGACCGTTGGAACCCACGCCGTTTCTCTATCGCGCGCCGTGAAGGCGCTCGTACTTCAGTGTAGGTAGTCTGCTTGCGCCGGATTTCCTTACAGGCGGGCAGTCGAAAGCCGGCGCGCGGCCAGATCTGGATGGCGCTCGACGGCTACACTGCGTCCGAATTACGTCGGTGAAGCCAATGGGCTGAGGCGGCCTTGCGGAGTCACTCAATTCGACTCAGCCATGCTCAGATCTGGTTCCAACTGGTGCTGACGCGAACGTCAGTCATTGCACCGCATTGTTCTGAGTAGAATCCGAGTCGTCAAGGGACTTTGGTCAGGTGAATCACGCCAACGTTTGAGCACAGCGTCTTCTGCTGACGCTCGTGGTGCAGCAGCGGCCGGCGGCTGGACCGGTTCGAACGAAGCAAATAGCGAACAGCGGACTCGAATTGCCGACGACTCTTGTCACGCATGTTCATAGACGCAGCCACGCTTCAGGACCTCGAGGTTGTGCCAACGCCGGCAGTGCGTGGTACGACGCTGTGGAGTCTCATCGATCGCACCCGCTCGCGCGTCGGTAGCGAAGCCCTCCGGGAAAGACTTCTCAATCCACCGCACACTGCAGACGACATCCTGGCGCTTCAGCGCGCTCACCAGGCGTTGGCAGCCGATGCAGCCGTCTATCGCCAGATGCTGGACCAGGTCGCCGGCGACGAGGTGGAACGCTACCTGAACATGCCGTGGCAGCTGCCGCGCCACATGCCCCCGATGATTCGTCTTCGGAAGTGGTACCGCCAGTATCTCCAGGATGTCGTGCGCGGCCGCACCGTGGTGCTGTCGCTTCTTCGGTCCGTGGCCGACTTGCGCGAACGGCTGGCACGGACTGATGCGGCGATTCTCCTGGAGCTCGCCGCTGACATCGGCACGCCGCTGGAAACGGACGCGATGAAAGACTTGCGGCGCCTTGCCGTGTCAGGGAAGTCGGCGTCCATTGTCGCTTTCGATCAACTCGCGCGTGACACCGCCAGGTCGAGCCTCGTTCGCCTGCTTCAGTGTGCCGGCAGGATCGAAGCGCTCTGGAGCGTGGGTGTGGCAACGGCGGAGCACGGATGGACCTATCCTCGCCCCTCGTCCCAGCTGCGTGCCGCTGGTCTCTATCACCCGTTCCTGGGTCCAGGCGCGGTGGCCAATGACCTCCAGCTGGACGACCGCGTCCGCGTCTGTTTCCTGACGGGCCCGAACATGGCCGGCAAGTCGACCTTCCTGAAAGCCACTGCCATTGCCGTGTTGCTCGCGCACACCGGCTCCGGCGTTCCCGCCGCGTCGATGGAATTCGTACCGGTCGGCACGCTCTTCTCGAGCGTCCAGATCGCCGACAACCTGATGGCTGGCGAGAGCTTCTATCTCGCAGAGGTCCGGAGGATGGGAGCGCTGGCGACCGCTCTTGATGGTCACGGGTCGGCCGTCGCTGTCATCGACGAGCCGTTTCGCGGAACCAACGTCCACGACGCTGCTGAAGCAACGCTGGCGATCATCACGCGATTGGCGGCGCATCCGGAGGCGCTCGTGTTCGTGGCGTCGCACGTAGGAGAAGTAGTTCCCACCATCCTCTCCGACCCCCGGGTCGAGTTCTTCTACTTCGCCGCCGACATCACGGGAGACCAGCCGCGCTTCGACTACCGCCTTCGTGGCGGCGTGTCCGAACAGCGCCTGGGGATGACTCTCCTCCGGCAGGCAGGAGTGCTGGACCAGCTCGAGCGGTCGGCCCAGACGAAGACGGCGCCCGGGATCCTCCCCGATGGAGGGGTCGGCATGGAGCCTGCCTGAGATCTCATCGGCCGCGCACGCGCGGTCTCCGGTTGATGTCGATGTGATTGACGATGTACTCGGCATCTCTTCCTACGCCTCCCACCAGCGCAGAGCTCAGCGAATACAAGAAGGGAAGTCCCACAAAGTAGAGGCCAGGACACGACGCGACGATCCCGCGATCGTGAATGGGAACGCCGTTGTGAGTCGGGAGCGAGAGATCGAGCCAGTCGTATCTCCGTGCGAATCCTGTGCACCAGATCACGTTCGATACGGTGAGGCCCATGCCATCCTCGAGAGTGGGATTTCCGTCTTCTACGCCCATCATGCGCGGCACTCTCTTGATGCCTGCAGCGGCAATGTCTTTCCGTCGCACACGCCCCAGGGGAATTCCACGAGGAGGATCGAGAAAGTAGTCGCGGAGCTTCCTGCCAGGCACGGTCTTCACGGTCAAGCGGGTCGCCATCAACCACATGATGGGCGTGAACAGATGATCAAGCAGACTCCCTGCCCGCGTTGGCTCCTGCCCGGTGTCCCGGCCCGATAGCCATGTCTCATGACCGGGAGCCAGTTCCATGGCGATCTCGGCGCCGGAGTTCCCGGCACCCACCACCAGCACTGCGCCCTCCTGGATCTGGGATGGATTGCGGTACTCCTTCGAATGCAGCTGAACAATGCTGGAATCGAGCTCGCGAGCGAACGGCGGAACCCAGGGGTTGTTGTAAGCGCCGGTCGCGACGACCACGTTCTCCGCCGAGATCGTGTGCTCGCCACAGTTGACTTCGAACCGATCGCCGCTCCTGGCGACCTTCCTCACTCTGACGCCGGTTCGCACCGGGAGACCGAACGCGTTGGCATACGCTTCCAGATAGTTCGCGGTCTCCTCCTTGGTCGGATGCGCCCAAGGCGAGCCGGGAAAGGACATTCCCGGTAGTCCGCTGTAACGCCTTGGCGTAAACAGGCGGAGCGAGTCCCACCTCTTCCGCCAGGCATCACCGATCCTGTCGTTCTCGTCGAGGATCACGAACGGGAGATGGCGACGCATGAGGTGGTAACCGACAGCCAGGCCTGCCTGGCTTCCACCAATGACAACCGTTCCCTGCTGTGGATCCATCGAACCGTCAACCCTCCGTTCGATAGATTTCCCGCAGGCCGTCCTTCACGAGGTCGTGATAGTCGGCCATGGCCTTCCGGAGCGTCTCGTTCGCCATGAGCTTCTGTTCGTAGACGAAGAAATCGTCGACACGCTCCACCTCCGCTTCGGCGACGATCGTCCAGAACGGGCCCCCTGCGACATCGGTCAGCAGACGGAGCGGCTTCTGTCCACTCTCCTGCAGCGCGTTCGATATGGCTCTGAACTTCTCGACCATCTGGCGAACCTTGCCCGGCTTGCAGTGCAGGACTTCACGGATGACGTACATGACGCCTCCTTCTCGAGTTACGCATGGAATTCCAGACTCCTTGCGGAGGCCACGATACGGCCGATGTTCTCCTCGGACATGAAATCGGGCAGCGGAATGGCGCCGGTAATCGCGGACAGGAAGGCGTTCGTGGCGTCCTGGTTGTAGCGCAATGCTCCGAACAGAGTCTGCATCTCCGGCGGAGGCGGTTCGAGCATCGCGAGCTGGCTGGTGAACTCGAACATCGGCCGGACGCGCTCGTTGCGTGCTTCTTCGTGAGTCGCCATCAGCTCCTCGAGCCTGCCGCGGCCGGACAGCCAGGTGCCGAGTGCCTCTGTCAGCATCGCGGCGTCGATGAAAGCGTCGCTGATACCCTGGGCGGTGATCGGGTCGCGGTTGTAGCCGGCGTCGCCGACGAGGACCCATCCCTCTCCGTAGGGCCGCCGGAAGTACCCCGGCACGCCCGCCGTGCCGTACCACTTCTCTTCACGATGACCCCGGCGCACACGCTCCAGAAGGTCCGGCGCGCTCTCGAGCGCTCGCCAGACATGCCCTTCGATGTCGCTGCGCACCGAATGGAAATCGCTGGACGGCCAGTTCACCATCACCAGGTGGAGCTCGTTGTGGGTCGGCGCGGCGCCAAATGCGCAATGGTCGCGCACGTACAGCTCGATGTCGTCCTGCTCGACGCCACTGAAGTACGAGTAGTGACAGCAGTTGGCGATCCGGCGCACCTCGTATTCCGGCGCACGCACCGCTCTGGCGACGAACGAGCTCACCCCGTCGGCGCCTACGACCACGCGTCCCCGCTCCTCGACCTGCGAGCCCCCCTTGCCGTGACCGCGCACACCGGCAACCGCGTCGCCAGTCGTCAGCAGATCGTCGACCGCGAACGATTGCCGGACTTCGACGCCGCACTCCGCGGCCGCGTTCACTAGAAGACTGTCGAGCACCGTGCGGCGGGGACAGAAACCGCCCAGACCGTCATTCGCGTCGGGAATCGTTCCGCGGAGCGCAAATGGTCCGACGTCGAATGTCATTCGCCGGCAGATGGGCGGCAGCCCCGTCGCCGCCAACCGGTCGAGGAGTCCCCACCGCGCCAGGATCTCCGCGCCGTGCGGCCATAGGATGTGCGTGGAGATGGTGTCGCTCGGGAAGCTTGCCCTGTCGAGAAGCAGGACCTTGAAGCCACGCCGGGCCAGCAGCATCGCCGTCGACGAGCCGGCACAACGGGCGCCGACGATGATCGCGTCGTACATCGGAGTCCTCCCCGTTGACGGACACGCTATCGAACGGGGGCGACTTCCCGCATCGGACGGACTACCCAAAAGTGCCGCAGCGGCAGATTGGGTAATCCTGCGTACGGCTGGACAGGCTGCGGGCTGCAGGCTACGGGCTGCAGGGATCAGATGAGGTCGTGCTGGTATGCCCACGCAGTGGCGCCGGACCGGCTCGAGACGCCAAGCTTGTCGAAGATGTTGCTGACGTGGCGGGCCACGGTCTTGTCGCTGATGAACAGCGCCTCCGCGATCTCGCGATTCGTCCTTCCGGTCGCAAGGAGCTGAAGGACCTGCGCCTCGCGATCGCTGAGCGAGCCGGGCCGTTGCGGTGCGGGCGACGATTGCGCTGCCAGGCGGGCCAGGGCGGGCTCGGCGTTCAACGTCAGGAACAATCGTCGCGCGGCGTCGAGCTCGAGGCGTCGGCCTTCCGGATCCCCACGTTGTTCACAGACCGATGCCAGCAGGAGACGCGCGTGCGCTTCTTCGTACGGCATCTCCAGGTGCCGCCACCCGTCCCACGCCTCGCGCAAGGAAATCGACGCGCCAGCTACCTCTCCCTCGGCAAGACGGACTGCGCCGACCGCGTGCGCTGATGCAGCGTGAAGAAGCGGCGTGCCGATCGCACCCGCGATGTCTGCGAGCTCTGCGGCGAACGCGCGAGCGCTCTGGAGATCGCCCGCGGCAACCATGATCTCCACCGCGGCGGGAAGCATTCTGGCGCGGGCGGTGTCCACGCGCGTGTCGAGGAGAGCGCCGCGAATCGACGCGGTCGCGGCGTCGATCCGTCCCTGCGCGAGCCGCAGCAGCGACAACCCGGGCTGCGGCTTTCTTCCGGACTCGTTTGCACGCGTGTACGCCGCTTCCGCCTCCGCGAACTCACCCCGCAGTCGATGGAGCTCGGCAACGCGGTAGAAGGCCGCGCCAGCCGCGGGCCTGGCCGCCAGCAGGTCACAAGCCGTCTGCGCATCGCGCGCGGCATCATTCCAATTCCCGCGCATCTGCATGACTTCGGCGCGATAGAGCAGGCACTCTCCGCGATAGCGCACCAGTTCGGGCTGAGCGACACACCATTCGCCGAGCGCCAGGGTCCACTCGTACGCGCGACGCAGATCGAAGGTCTCCTGGCAGGCCTCGAGGACGATGCAATAGATGTCACCCGAGAGGATTGGCGTCACGTCGCCTGCGACGACGGCAACCATCGCCTCGTCGAGCAGCGCAACACCCTCTGCGAACCGGCCAAGTCGAAGCAGCGCGCGCCCTCGCCCCGCGCACGCAAGCGAGGCGAGATCACGGTCGCCAAAGCGGCGAGCGATTTCCGCCGCCTGTCTGAACGTGGCGTCGCCGGCCGCGGCATCACCCTGCACGATGCGTTGGATGGCGGCAGGAATCAGCAGATAGCCTCGCACAACGCAGTCGAGATGCGCCGCGTCAAGCAGATGTTCGGCTCTGGCGAACCATCCCGACGCTGGCGCGATCGCTCCGCGTTGCAGAAGGCCGAATGCGAGCCACGATGCGGATCGCGCGGCTCCTTCGTGGTCGCCTCGATCGAGGCATGCCTGACAGGCGCGGGCTCTCAGGGCCTCGCTCTCGGCCTCACGTCCCATGAGATACGCGGCGGTAGCAAACCGTTCGAGGTCTGCCGGTTCGAGGGGCGTCTCATGGTCTACTCTCTCCAGCAGGCGATACGACTCTCCCCACTCCCGGCGAGCGAAGGCATTGCGGGCTCGATCGAGCACCTGGACGTCTGCCATATTGTCTCTGCCAGGAATGGTAGATCGATGGAAACGCCTGACGGCGACGCTGTTCCAACCCCGGCTGTAGTTACCTGCCCAACGCCCGTGACGCCGCCTCTGCCTGCACTTCGCGATCGGATCGCGCCCGACGTGAAAGTCCTCTTCGTGGGAATCAATCCCGGCGTCCGCTCGGCGCAGACGGGGCACCACTTCGCCGGCTACTCCAACCGGTTCTGGAAGCTGCTGTTCGAAAGCGGGCTCGTGCCTGAGGCGATCACGTTCGAGGACGACGACCGGCTGCCCGACTATCGGTTCGGCATCACCAACATCGTGGCCCGTGCGACTCCGGGGATCGATTCGCTGCGGCCGGAGGAGTTCGTCGCCGGCCGATTGATCCTGCGACGGAAGATCCTGCGCTATCGGCCGCAAGTCGTGGCGATGGTCGGCGTCACGGTGTACCGCGCGATGTTCCCGGATCGGCGCGGCAAGGTGACCATCGGTGAACAGCCTGACAGGATCGGCGGGTCGGCAGTATTCGTCCTGCCGAACCCGAGCGGACGCAACGCCAACTACACCTACAACGAGATGCTCGCGGCGTTTCGAGCACTCAAGGATTACACCGTCACCGAAGCAGCATCGACAGTCCGGCAACGCTCAACGCGACGCCGCTGAGCCTGGCGCCGGGCACTCCAAGGGGCGCGAGCTTCTCGAAGGCCACGAAGACCGTGAGCGCCGCGATGACGACCAGGTTCATCACGCCGCCGGCGAACAGCAGCAGCATCAACGCCCAGCAGCAGCCGACGCAGTAGACGCCATGGGCGGCGCCCATGCGCAGCGCTCCGGACCAACCACCCCGCCAGTGGGTCATCATGAATCCGAGCGGCGACTGGCAGGCACGAAGGCACGCGTGCTTGAGTGGCGTGAACTGGTAGAGACCCGCGAGAAGCAGAAGTGCTCCGCTTGTGCGTGTGCTCGTCGCCTCCATCATCGGCGACAGCAGCAACAGCGCGGACAACTCGCGCTGGAGCATCGTCGCTCCCAGGCTGAAGAGCGCCCAGACAGCAAGGTAGCCGCCGGCGAGCGCATAGACATGACGATCTCTCGCGATCTCAGCGGATCGCCGTGCCGCTGCTCCGTACAGCAACAACAGGGGAGATGCCGATGGCAGCATCATCGCCGTCATCATCACCGCCCACATCGCCCAGAGAAGCAGCAGGTGCGGCAGATCCCACTGCAGGGTCATCATCCACGCGCTGGCGCCACTCATCGACCCGTACATGTCGCGGGCCATTGCGACGATCCAGATCCAGGATACGGCCGGCACCAGAACGAGCAGCACCAGCGCGGAGGTGCGGTCGTGCTTCAGCGCGGATTCGAGGAGCGTCGGAGGGCGTTCGCCTGGCGCGACAGAGGCATTCATCGGCGCATCCGATGTCCGCGCTGGAGAGAGCCGCTCAGGAGGCGGCTAGTTGCGCCAGGAGAACGGGGCGTACTGCCCGTTGTTCTTTCCGCTGAGGTCTTCCCACTCGAGGCCAAGCGCGCGCACTCGGCTCTTCGACGCGTGAGCAAGCGCGAAGCGATCGGCGGCAGGATGGCCGGTGTGATCGAGGTGCAGCGGTTCGGTCGACTCAGGATTGATGCCCTTGGCGCCCTCGGCGGCCATGTCAACGAAGCTGCCGGCACGAACGGACCACGTGTGTCCTTTGCGATCGAACTCGATGCGGGCTGATTCCACCCCGAGGAACTTCCCGACCAGGCCGGAGACGCCGGCCATCGGCCCGCCAGCGGCACCGCTCGCTATGGCGGCGATCGCGTCGCGCTGTTCGGCGCTCGCCCGCTCATCGGCGATGAGGCCGACCGACCAGTTCCCCTTTCCCATCGCTTCCGGAGTGAAACCGAGGACGACGAAGCCGAGGCCGTCGAGGCGGACGGACCCGTAGGTCCCACGCTCGATCGCGAACGCCATCGCGAACGTGCACGAATCCTTGCTCGGCTTGACCGCCATGCCTCCCGGCAGGCACGGACAGACAAAATCACAACTGCACGTCTCGTAATACTGACCATTCAGCTGCCAGGCCTGTGCGGTCATCACTCACCTCTCACTCCGATTGTAGCCGCCCTCGAGGCTCGGAAGGCCGGGCTTCGACGCGGGGGCAGGACAGGAGAATCCTGTAGAATCCACGACTGTAGATGAGTCCGCGCGCCCTTGTCGCGTGCGATCGATCGATCCCCCCTCGAAGGCAACGGACGGCGCGGCAGACACTGGACGTCTCCTCACAGCGCGAAGGGATGTGAAATCGCGATGGCGAACACGAACGAAGAGTCTGTGAGCAGCGCGCTCACCGCCACACAGTGGCTGATCTGCGTGATGGCCGCGATCGGCTTCGCCTTCGACATCTACGAAATCCTGATGCTCCCGCTGATCGTCCGGCCAGCCCTGCTCGAGCTGACCGGCGCAGCGCCAGGGTCCCCCGAGTTCCAGATGTGGGTCGGGCGGCTCTTCTACATTCCGGCGTTCGCGGGCGGCATCTTCGGCCTCTTCGGCGGCTACCTCACGGACCTCTTCGGCCGCCGCCGCGTCCTGACCTTCAGCATCATGATCTACGCCTTCGGGGCGTTCGCGTCAGGATTCGTGACCTCCATCGAGATGCTTCTGGTCCTCCGCAGCATCGTCTTTGTCGGTGTCTGCGTGGAGTTCGTCGCGGCCGTCGCCTGGCTCGCGGAGCTCTTCCCGGAACCGAAGCGGCGCGAGAAGGTGCTCGGCTACACGCAGGCGTTCTCTTCGCTCGGCGGCATCATGGTGGCCACGATCAACGGACTCTGCGTCGCGTATGCCGCGAGCTTTCCGGCGATCGATTTCATGGGATTCGGCGGAAGCGCTCTGGCTGACCCGCACGCACCCTGGCGCTACACGCTGATGTCGGGCATGCTGCCCGCGCTTCCGCTGCTCTTCATCCGGCCGTTCCTGCCCGAGTCGCCGGCCTGGCAGCAGAAGAAGGCGGCGGGCACGCTCAAGCGGCCGAGCATCGCCGCGCTCTTCGCTCCGGAGCTTCGCCGGACGACCATCGTCACCACGATCATGTTCGCGATGGCTTACGGCGCCGCATTCGGCGCCATCCAGCAGATCCCGCAGATCGTTCCGGGGCTGCCCGAAGTTCGCGAGATGACGGCTGACATGGCTCCGCCGCAGGCGGCACTGACGACGCAGAGCGTGGCGTCCGATGTGACGCAGGCGCAGGAGCTTGGCGGTCTGGTCGGCCGTGTCGTTCTTGCCTACCTCGCGGTGGTCGTCGTCAGCCGGCGCGCACTCATACGGATGTTCCAGATCCCGGGCCTGATCGTCATGCCGGTGACGTTTGCGTTAGTCGCGACGTCGAGCCTGACCTGGCTGTATCCGGCGCTCTTCCTCGCCGGTCTGCTGACGGTCGGACAGTTCAGCTTCTGGGGCAATTACCTGCCGCGTGTGTTCCCGCTGCACCTGCGTGGCACGGGAGAGAGTTTTGCCGCCAACATCGGCGGCCGGCTCATAGGAACGTCATTCGCCTGGCTGACGGCGACGCTTGCGATCACGCCGGACCGCGCGGCGGCCCCCACGAGGATGGCGATGGTTGCGGCAGGCGTTGGTTTCGGCGTCTACCTCGTCGGATTCATCGCCAGCTTCTGGCTGCCAGAACCGCCCAGGCATGTGGACGACTAGCGTCCCCCCGACCAGAGATCCAGCGCCGTGAAGCTCCACACGAGACTGTTCATCGGTCTCGTCCTGGGTGCCGCCCTTGGGGCGGCGCTGGAGCCGTACGCCGACGCGAGCTGGATAGCCGCCCTCAACAGCTATCTGCTCCGGCCCATCGGCCAGATCTTCCTCCGGTCGATCTTCATGATCGTGGTGCCGATGGTGTTCTCGGCCCTGGTCATCGGCGTCTACGAGCTCGGCCAGGGGCAGAACCTTTCAGGGGTCGCAACCCGCACGCTCGCCTTCACCGTCCTGACCAGCACGGCCTCTGTCGTGATTGGTCTCGTACTCGCGAACGTCATCGCGCCGGGGGCCGGCGTGCCTCTCGAAGCCACGGTGACATCGGCGGCCGGCGTCGCACAGATGCAGGCGAACGCGGCGGCTGCTCGACCTGTGACCGACGCGATCGTCGAGCTCATACCGAGGAATCCGCTCGAATCGGCAGTGCGCGCGCTCGATGGCGAGATGCTGCCGCTGATGATCTTCGCGCTCATCCTCGGCGTGGCCTTGAGTGCCTCGAGCAGAGAGGGTGAACGGAATCTGGTGGTCCGGGTGCTCGATCAGGTGTTCGAGGCGTGCATGCGGATCGTGACGTTCGTGATGTGGTTCTCGCCGATTGCCGTCTTCGCGATCGTGTTCAACACAGCCGTCACGTTCGGCACCGGCGTGTTCGCGTCACTGCTGCTCTACGTCCTGACCGTGGTGGGGGGCCTGCTCGCGCAGCAGTTCGGCGTCTACGCTCCGCTCCTGCAGCTCGTCGCCAGACGCGCGCCCCTCGATTTCTTCCGCCGCTGTCGCGAGGTCTACCTTTACGCCTTCTCGACGGCGTCATCCAACGCCACGCTCCCGCTGTCGCTCGAGGTCGCAGAAACGAAGCTGCGCATCCCGCCCCGGATCGCCAGGTTCGTCCTCACGGTCGGATCGACTGCGAATCAGAACGGCACGGCGCTCTTCGAGGGCGTCACGGTACTCTTCCTCGCACAGGCGTACGGTCTGGACCTCACCGCCGGTCAGCAGGTACGCGTGATGGTGATGTCGATTCTCGCGGGGATCGGCACGGCAGGCGTGCCGGGCGGCTCGCTCCCGATGGTCATGATCGTCGCGCAATCGGTCGGCATTCCGCCGGAAGGCATGGCCATCGTGCTCGGCGTCGATCGGTTCCTCGACATGTGCCGCACGACGGTGAACGTCAGCGGCGATCTGGTGATCGCGGCACTCGTGAGCGGTCCCGCGTCCGTCAGCGTCCCCGCCGAGGCGACCGAAGCCGTCAGCTGACCTGATTCCTCGTCAGACCTGTGCAGACAGCTCGGTGTGGGCGCGGGCGCGCTCGCGATCGATCTGTTCGGCGGTGGCTCCGAGGCTGTCGAGAATGTCTTCGATGAAGGCGAGGGCGACCTCTCCTTCACCTGAATAGACGTTCGTGGCACCGGCCTCCTTCAGCGATGGCACATCACGCAGGTAGGGGGCGCGGGCGAGCACTCGAATGCCAGGATTCAGGGTTTTCGCCATACGTATCACCTCGGTGCTGTTGGCCATCCCTGCGGATCCGAGAATGAGGCTGCCCGCCCGTCCCACACCGGCCGTGTCGAGCGTGTCCTGCCGCGTCGCGTCACCGTAGATGGCGTCGACACCCTCCTGGCGGAGCGCGCGAACGGCGTCCACGTTCAGCTCCACCACGGTGGGAGTGATGCCATTGTCGCGCAGCAGGCGAACGATGGTCCGGCCCGTGGGACCGTAGCCGATGACAACCGTCCGATGACGGGGATCGGCGGTCTGCGCCGGCCGCGACTCCTTGAGATCGGACGGGACCGAGACGCCGCGGCTGAGCAAGGCGGCGAGCTCCTGTCTCCTCGCAACCCATCGCTCGATGGGATCGATGGCGCGATAGATCACCGGGTTGAGCACAATCGACACGATCGACGCTGCAACAAGTGCGTTGGTCGCAACAGCCGTGATAATCCCGAGGTCGCGGCCCATCGTCGCGAGAATGAAGGAGAACTCGCCTATCTGGGCGAGCGCGATGGAGACCGTCATCGCGACCTTGAACGGGTAGCGCATCCCCCAGACGATGAGGAAGGCGACAACGGGCTTCCCGATGAGAACGATCGCCAGGGCGCCGAGGATGAGACCGGGAGACTCGAGCAGCGACACCGGATCGAGCAGCATGCCGACCGACACGAAGAAGAGCACTGCGAAGGCGTCGCGCATCGGCAGCGCCTCTGACGCGGCGCGCAGGCTGTAGTCGGACCGGCCGACCACCATGCCGGCCAGGAAGGCGCCGAGTGCCATCGACACGCTGAAGATCAGCGAGGAGCCGACGGCGATCCCGAGCGCGATGACGAGCACCGTCAGCGTAAACAGCTCGCGCGATCGGGTGTTCGCGATGTAGTCGAGCACCCGCGGAATGACTCGAGTGCCCACGACCGCCGTAAACACCACGAGGGCCGTCACCTTGAGTGCGGTGAAGCTCAGCGCAATCCAGAGCGGATTGCTCTCGGTGTCGGGGCCAAACAGTGCGGGCAGCAGAACGATGGCAACGACGGTGAACAGGTCCTCGACGACGAGCCAGCCGACAGCAACGTGCCCCGCCTGCGTGTGGAGATCGTTGTTGTCGGCCAGGACTCGGATGAGAACGACCGTGCTCGCCACGGCAAGCGCCATCCCGAAGATCAAACCGGCCGACCAGGTCCAGCCGAGGGCCACGGCGAGCACCGCGCCGAGGGCAGTCGCGACCAGGCTCTGCCCGACTGCGCCGGGAATGGCCACCCGCCGGACGGCGAGTAGCTCCTCGATGTGAAACTGAAGCCCGACACCGAACATCAGCAGGATGACGCCAATCTCTGCCAGCTGCTCGGCCAGCGACGCGTCGGCGACGAAGCCTGGCGTATAGGGCCCCACGATCGTGCCGGCAAGCAGGTAGCCGACGATCGGCGAAAGCCCGAGGCGGTGTGTCAGATAGCCCAGGACAAGGGCCACGCCGAAACCGCCGGTCAACGTCAGGATCAGATCGTACGCGTGCATGGCTCAAGCTCGCCGTGTTGTGTCACCTCCACCAACGATAGACCATCAGTGTTCGATGGCCGGACGTGGAAGCGATCGGAAGAAAGCGCTGGATGGAACGCCGAGGCGTCTTTGAGTATAGCGTGCTGCCGCTCAGGGCCTGGCGGACTTCCTCGTCCCGGCGCGCACGCTGACGGTGTTTCGTCTCTCGGGCACGTGTGCGTCTTCGAGCACGATGATGGTCGCTTGAGACAACGATCTCCTTGCGGTGCGTCGAACGTCGCGAAGCAGCGACGCCAGTCTCGTCACGACCTCCGCGTCGTCTGGCGGCAGCGAAGGGCTTTCGAGCAGGTCCTGCACGCGCAGCTCGAACGTCGCTGCACTCATTCCCTCGCTGAACGCGATCAGCGCGCGATCGGGGTCGCCGAGCGACACGAGATCGACGCCAGGCAGTCGTCGCAAGGCCTCGACTGGCCGTACTACGATGACGGCCCGCCGCCCGGTCTGGTGCAGAACGACGGCCGGCGACCGGGAAGGGGGCGTCGACGCGACGGGCAACAGGGCCACGATCGCGCGACCGAGATCGCGGTCGCGTGCCCGCAGCGCATTCAGCACGTCGTCCGGCAACGTCACAGTGACGGACCTGGCGGGACGACCGAACTTCAGCGGACGGCCCCGGCCCCGCCGGTGGTTCTCGCGAGTGGCCACGCACGGGATTATTGCACTGATAAATCTTTCAGTGGATGATTTTTGCCGCACTTATTACGGACCCAGCAGGTACGGGAGGCGCACGGGATGATGACGAGGATGTTCCTTCGGGTGGTGTCGGTGGGGCTTGTTGGCATGGCGGCGGCGTGTACCGACAGCGGCCCGGATCTTGGTCAGTCCCCGTCTCCAGGAAATCCGAATCTGACGGCGCCGGCTCCCGATCTGCCCCAGGACGATGCGCTGCTCGATACGCTGCGTCCGACGCTCACGGTCCGCAACGCCACGTCCTCGCTGTCTGGAAGCAAGACGTACGAGTTCCAGATTTCGGACCGAAGCGACTTCAGCAGCCTGGCGACAGCCATGTCCGGTTTCGATGTGGTCGTTTCCCAGACCGGAGTCGCCGAGGATCCCGATGGCACCACGAGCTTCACGCCATCGGCGGATCTGCAGCCTTCCACGAGGATGTACTGGCGCGCCCGGGTTGTTCAGGGATCGTCGACATCCGCCTGGTCGAGCACGGCGCGCTTCCGCACGAAGTTCGTCGGGTTCAATCGTCCCGGCGAGCTGTACGACCCGCTGATCCATGGCGAGACGCTCGGCGAGCGCGCGGGCAACACGACGTTCCTGGGAATCCGCGGGCTTCAG
>JBFWPD010000027.1:0-16866 GCA_050250175.1 Vicinamibacterales bacterium | reverse complement strand
GTGTTGTCCCGTCTCGCGTGTTCCCGTTTCGTGTGTCTTGGGTTCGTGTTTCGTGAGTTTCGTGCCTTCGCGTCTTGGTGCCTTCGTGTCTTCGTGTCTCGTCAATGGAGAATGAACGGTGTACAGCGTCACGGTCCGTGACCACTTCATGATCGCGCACAGCTTCCGGGGAGAAGTCTTCGGACCCGCGCAACAGCTGCACGGCGCCACCTACGTCGTGGACGTCACGTTCCGGCGCCCCGATCTCGACTCCGACGGAATCGTCGTGGACATTGGACGCGCGAGCGAACAGGTCCACGGCATCCTGAAAGCACTGAACTACCGGAACCTCGACGACGAGCCGTCACTCGCCGGACGCAACACGACGACGGAAGTCCTGGCGAAGGAGATCTTCGATCGGCTCGCTGGGGCCATCCGGCAGGGCGCACTCGGCGAAGGCGCGCGAGGCGTGAAGGCCCTCAGCGTGACCCTTCGCGAGTCGCACGTCGCCTGGGCCAGCTACGAGGGCGCGATCGGCTGACGCAGGTCGAGATCGAACAGCACGTCGTCGCCCAGACGAAATACGCGGCAGGAAGGACGCAGCGCCGAGTCGAGCGACTCGATCGGATTGAGCGTCAGTCCATGCGGTCCCGATCCGATGACAATCGGCGCAACCGTTATGTGCAGTCGATCGACAGCGCCCGCCTGAACGAAGCGCGACACCGTCGTGCCCCCTCCCTCGACGAGGACCCGGCGAAGTCCCTGCTGTCGAAGCGCCTTCAGGATCTGGTGCGGATCGAGGAAGCCCTCTGCGAGGACCGGCACCCGCACGACGTTTCCCTCGACCGACAGATTTGTTGCTCCGGGCGCGCCTGCGACGACCAGCGTTCGCGCCCCGCCATCCTCGAAAACATGCCGGTGACGTTCGAGACGCCCTCGGGGGTCGAGGACGACCCTGACGGGGTTCGGCCCCTCGACTTCGCGGACCGTCAATTGAGGGTTATCGGCCGCTACGGTCCCCGCCCCGACGACGACGGCATCCACCAGAGCGCGCAGGCGATGAAGCCGTCTGATATCGGCCCGACCGGTGATGTAATGGGAGTGGCCGGTCGGCGTGGCGATCCTGCCGTCGAGACTCTGCCCGATCTGAGCTATTACAAGCTCGGACCTGAGCTGCAGCGGCAGATACAGATCGAGGAGATCGCGGGCATCCGCTGTCGGTTCGGACGAAGTGTCCCAGGTTCCGGAGGCTGCGACTTGCAACCACACATCGGGTCTGGAATCATGTCGGACACGTACGGAGGCGCTTCCCCAAGGCTCAGAGGGCACCGCTCGCACCAGCGTCCAGGCCGTCACCTCATCGATAAGGTCATTCACGGCCGGTCCCACTGACTTCACTGGACATACACATGTACGAGGCGGAACGTGGTTTGGTCGACTTGCGGCAAGGGCGGCTCCTGTTCGTCACGTCTCCCGATGAAAAGTCCGGCGGCGCCGGCGCCCTCGTGGCCGCAGTTGACGGCCTCCGCAAGCCAACGCTCGACCAGCTCCGTCGTCTGAGTCCGACGGCTTCGATTCGCCTGGTCGTCACTGCCCACCGTGCCCGCGTCATGGGACTCGCGCTCGACGCGCCGATGGGCATGAGCATCTCGCTCAACGGCACGAACGCTCCCGAAGAGATTCTCAGCCTGGCGATGACGCCCGACGCGCCCGCCAGCGCGCTGCTCGATCCGCGCGAAGCCACTGAAGCCGAGCGAGGAGGACTGCGCCTCGCCAGGCTCGGCCGGTTGCTTCCTGCCGTCGTCTCCGTACCTGCCGATCCGGAGACTGCAGGTCTGAGCGAGCTTCTCTCGACCGGGGCGGCGCTGACGGTCACGACACCGCAGATTGAGGCCCTCGTCTCGAACGTGAACGTGGAGCTCACGCACGTGAGCAGCGGTCCGGTCCCGCTCGAAGATGCCGAGGATGCGCAGTTCCTCGTCTTCCGCGAGGCCAACGGTCTGCTCGAGCACGTCGCGGTAGTGATCGGCAATCTGGAATCGTGGCCCGACCCGCTGCCCGTCCGTCTGCATTCCGCCTGCCTGACGGGCGATCTCTTCGGCAGCCTGCGCTGCGACTGCGGCGAACAGCTTCGGGGAGCGCTGCGCATCTTCACCGAGAGCGGCGGCGGCGTCCTGATCTACCTCGGTCAGGAGGGACGCGGTATCGGTCTGGGAAACAAGCTCCGCGCGTACGTCCTGCAGGAAGGCGGCCTCGACACGATCGATGCGGATGGGACGCTCGGCTTCGGGGCCGATGAACGCCTGTACCAGGCGGCGATCCAGATCCTGCGGCACCTGAAGATCGATCGGGTACAGCTGCTCACGAACAATCCCGACAAGGTGCAGGCGCTTCGCGAGGGCGGCATCCAGGTGGTCGAGCGGCGCCCGCTCTTCGGACGTCTGAATCGCTACAACTTCCAGTACGTCAGCACGAAGGTCCACCGCGCCGGACACTGGCTGACCGAGATGCTGTCGAGCCCGCTCTCGAAGTAGCCGTCCCCCTTCGTTCACGCCAGTCGATCCACCGGGAAAACACGCGTCTCCTGGATGACCTCGGCGAGCACTTGTCCATAGTGTTCGACGAGTCGCCGTCCGAACGCGGCCGACGCAAGCGACGGGTCGCCAATCGCGCCTGACGGATGGAGATCGCCGGCCAGCCAGGCGAAGGGCGCCACGCCGTCCGCACCGACATAGCGGTGTTTCCCGATTGTCCCGGCGATCGAGCCGTGACGCACTTCCATCGCCCTTACGAGGTGCGGCTGCAGATGCAGCATCATCGCCGTCTCGACCGCTCCCGCGTGGAGCCACTCCGTCTCTGGCAGCGCCACGTCGTCGGGCCGCGGGAACAGGAAGTAGTTCGCCTGCACCACCAGCAGTCCGCATTCGTGGCGCAGACGAAGTGCCGCCTGCTCGAGCACGTGACGGTTGCCTCCATGGCTGTTGAACAGGACCAGCCGCTTCGCGCCCGCGCTCGACACGGCGGCGCCGTACGCATGAATCACTCGCGACAGCAGATCGGAATCGAGGCTGAGCGTTCCCGGAAAGCGCGCGTGCTCGAGGCTCGCCCCGACAGACGCCGCAGGCAGCACGTAGACGGGAAGATCCAGCGGCAGCACCGAGAGCGCGTGATCGAGGATGCCGAGCGCAATGTCGAGATCGGTAGACAGTGGCAGGTGCTGTCCGTGCTGTTCGACCGAAGCCAGCGGCAGGATGACGACGGGATCGCGCCCGGCGACACGTTGGGCGTCGATGGTCGTCATCGCCTGCCAGAGTCGATCGGCATGTGCGGTCATTGCGCTGCTGTCCCTTCCTGTCGCCGGAACCGGATGAAATCGTAGCCGATCCATCCGCGCGACAGGCACGTCTGGAGCGCCGTGCCTCCCTGCAGATATCCGAACCGGGTGGCATGAAGAGGAAGCCATGCGAAGGGCGCGAGCAGCCACCGGACCACGCGATCCCTGGGCCGGTGCAGTTCGAGATCCGCCGACAGATCGACCGTGCCCTCGTGGCTGAAACCAGCACGCGCGGCGAGGTCAACAATCTCGTCGCGGCCGAGAAGCGTGTTGACGTGCCAGCCCTTGCAGAACGTATCAATGGTTCGTCCGGCGCCCGCGTCACTGGTCGCTCGCCGCACGTCGTCACAGACGACGAGCAGACCGCCAGAACGAACGCATCGAGCGGCGGCGGCAAAGAAGCGATCAGGCGCAGGACCATGGACGAACGACTCGATCGCGTATGCAAGATCCGACGGTTCGATATCGAGACGTTGGTCGGCGTAGTCTCCCTCGACGACGCGAAGACGATCGGAGAAGCCAGCCGCTTCGATGCGTTCTCGCGCAAGGCGCACCTGTACCGGACTGAGCGTGACACCGACTCCCCTGATCGGCAGCCGGCTGGCGAGGTAACAGAGGCTGGCGCCGACTCCGCAGCCGAGATCCACGACCTTCGTCGCGCCATGTGATGGCGGAAGCTGTCGCAGGAGATCGGCGATTCTGTCTTCGACGTGGCGGAACGCCTGCCACCGGTTCTCGACGCCGGGTCCCCAGACGGCGCGGTGCAGCGCGCCGTCACTGCCAGACTGCCCGCGCGCGACGAACGTCTCGCTGTTCCTGTCGTAGTAACGACGGACCGCATCGAGATCGAAGCCGGCAGTCATCCCGCTGCCAACTTTGCGTAGACGTCACCTGCGCGCCGCTGCGCCTCTCTGGTGTCGAGTGCCGCCATCAACTCCGCCGGCGTCAACCATCGGTCGGACGCCAGACGGTACGACTCGCCAATCGACCAGTTGTATCGGTACGTGCCAAGCTGGCCGATCCTGCTGACGCACTGCGCGGCAAAGTCGAGCGCACTCGGCAGGTACTCGAACGAGAGCGTCTTGATTGGACTGGTCAGTCCGGCGAGCACAGAGGGCTCGGCGCCTTCCACGTCGAGTTTCACGAACACCGGCGTCCCGTACCGTTCGATCAAAGCGTCCAGTGTCGTCACGGAGACGTCGACCTGCCGATCCCAGCGGACCTGTGAGAAACCAGGTTCGCCCCTGCGCGTCTCACGCCACGCCGTCTCCATCGTGGTCACCGTCGGATGGCGATGGCTGACTGACAGGAGGGCACGACCCGGCGCCGCTCCGACGGCCGCCTCGACGATCTCGACGTGCGGGGAGCGGCCGAACAGCGTCTGCAGCAGACGGACGAAATCGGGCTGCGGCTCGACGGCGACGACTCGACAACCGAGCGCGGCGAGCGCGCGTGAGCGATTCCCTGCATGGGCGCCTATGTCGAAGACGACGTCGCCGCGCGACGCAAACGAGGAGTAGAACCGGCGAAGCCTGGCCTGCCGCAGCGGGATGCCGTGATAGATCGCAACCGATCGCAACATTCCGAGAACTCTGGCGGTCGCGCTCATGCCTGTTGTTCGGGCCTCTGCACAGGGCGCGCCAGACGAGCGGCCACGTCGGCGTGTTCGACGACGATGTGTGAGCGCTCCGCCTGAATGTGCGCGAGGCGACGAGACTCCCAGGAGGCAATCGCAGCAGACTTGCCCGGCTCCATCTCGAGTGCCGCCTGCGCCCAGCCGCCGACGAGCTGGCGCTGCAGCTCGGACATCTCCGGTCCAAGCTGCCACGGCGTGGAAACGATCTTCGTTTCATATCCGGCAGCGGCAAACGCCTGCACGGCCGCATCTGCGCCGGCGGGCCCGGCGGCCGGACCTCCCAGTCCCTTGTCCCTGTTCTGGTGGCGATTCAGGAGATCGCGAATCCAGTCGTCTTCCGGTTCGTGAGGCTCGCATGAAGAGCGGCCCGTATAGGTGAGCGCGAACAGGACGGCGGCCTTGACTGCCGCGCACTGACTGGCAAGCGAACGAAGCCACTCCTCGGAAACGAGATCCAGAAGGGCTGACGCGGTCACCAGGTGGCGTCCTTCAAGGAGCCCGGGATCGACGCGGTCGAGATCCGCCCGCATCGTCTCGACATCGGCGGCGAAATCCCGGCTGCGAAACGTCACGCTGTGCGCATCACGCTCCAGCTCGTACCCCCGCTCGCGCGCCCACTCGGACAGGCGGAGCGGCAGCCGCCCGAGCACGTCTTCGTCGCGATCGACTGCGAGCCAGCGCTGACGGCCGCCGAGCCGCGGGGCAAGATACCGGATGTTCGCGCCAGTCCCGGTGCCCAGTTCCAACACGCACAACGGATGATGAGTGGCGAGGGCGCGTGCCGTCGATTCGGCCAGCGCCGACGACCGTGCTGCGGTGTCGGCCGGTTCACGCAGCGCGAGCCAGTTCGCCAGTGCGTCAGCCATGGACCTGCAACTCTTCGAGAAGCACAGAGAAACGATCGACCGCGTGCTCTGGAGATGGCAGCAGTTCCCGCCGGTGCCGTGCACCGTCGCGCAATCGTGCGCGCAGAGCGCCATCCGAGATGACGCTCTCGAGACCGGCGCGCAGGGCCGCAACATCGCCGGGCGGCACGATCAGACCCGCGGTCTGACCGACAAGCTCGGGAATCGCTCCACAGGCCGTGCTCACGACTGGCAGGCCATGAGCGAGCGCTTCGGCAACCGCCATGCCGTAGGTTTCCTGAAGCGTCGCGAGGACGAACACGTCGCTCACATCGTATCGCGCGGCCAGAGAAGGTTCATCGAGCTCGCCGTCGAAGCTCACGTGCCGATCCAGCCCGAAGGTCTGAACGAGCGCCCGGACACGCTCGGCAGTCGCTGTGTCGCGAAGCACGCTGCCGGCGCACGTCAGATGCCAGTTGCGACTGGATACCGATCCGAGCGCTTCAAGAAGGATGTGATGTCCCTTGCCCGGCTGCAGCGTCGCGACGCACAGAAGCTGGAGGTCGTCTCCATCAGAACCTGCTGCCAGGGGCCGCCGCGCCGTCCCCGGTTCGATCACCACCACTTCCCTGCCAGTGAGGGCGTAACGTTCGAGAAGCGAGACCGTCGCGCTTCCCGTCACGACAATCCTGCGCGCCGCGGCAAGCGCGCGCCGCTCGCCCGTCTCCGCCTGGCGCGAGCGCGCCGGATCGAGCGTCAGGTCTGCGGCAATCGGCAGATGAACCAGTGCGACGATCGGAAGCCTCACCGCTTCGCGCTCCACGATCTCGGGAAGCGCGCCGTGCACGAGGCCGTCGATAACGGTGACCGTGCCGTCAGGGATGGCAGCAATGGCTCGGGCGGCGCGATCGGAATCGAGGCGCGTCGGGAACGGAAAGGCCCCGTCGAGCTCGGAGGTATCGACCTGCCATCCGCGCTCGCGGAGCCCCTGGACCATCATCCGGTCATATCGAGAGCCGCCAGTGGCCATGTCGAGAGATCCGGGAACGACGAAGGCAATGCGGCGCACAGGCCGAGCATAGCGAAAACCCCACAATTTGGTGATTTGGGGATTTGATGATTTGGTAATTGGGTGACACGCCGCGCCCTGCAGGGGACGCTTCGCTCGCAGGTCCTCATCGCGGACCTCGCCGGACTCCTCCTGGTGCTTGCAGCCGCGTGGGCTGCCACGCGATGGCTCGGCGTCGGCGCGGTGTATCCGCTGACCGCGGCGGCGACGTTCGGGGCGGGCGCTCTGGTGATGGCGCGTTTCGTGGCCATCCACCATCCATTCGAGACATTCGGCGCGGCCAACCAGGTCACGACGTTGCGAGCGGCGCTCATCGCGCTCATCGTCGGACTCGTGTTCGAGCCGGTCACCCGCGGTGTCGCTGCCACGGCGACGGCCATGGCAGTGATCGTCAGCGCGCTCGACGGTGTGGACGGCTGGCTCGCGCGGCGCACGCAGATGTCGAGCGCGTTCGGCGCGAGATTCGACGTCGAGAGCGATTCGCTCTTTGTGATGACGATGTCGGTGCTCGTGTGGCGTCACGACAAGGCGGGCGTGTGGATTCTTGCGGGCGGATTCTTTCGATACGCGTTCGTCGCGGCTGGCTGGATTCTTCCGTGGATGGCGGGGCGGCTGCGCCCCACCAATCGCGCGCGGACGGTGGCTGCCTGTCATATGCTGGGACTGACAATCGCGCTGGCGCCCATCGTGCCGGCGTGGTTCTCCACTGCAGGTCTCGCCGCGACACTGACGCTTCTGGCCTGGTCATTCGCAGTCGACGTCGGTCGTTTGTGGCGCGGAGAGACGACATGAGCCCTTCATCCGGCAACGTGAACGCGACCGGCCTTCGTGCGCTCTCGCTGTGCATCGGGATGTTTCTCGTCGCGATGGGCCTCGACAAGCTCAACTGGCTGAGCAGTCCTGGTGAGTTGACCAGCCGCCTGCAGGAATGGCTCGAGGCGGCACAGCCCGGCAGCCCCAACCGCTGGTATCTGGAGACCGTCGCGATTCCGTCCGCGCCGGTTCTTGCCCGCGTGATCCCGGTCGCGGAGATCGCCGCAGGGACGGCGCTGATCTTCGGCATGTTCACGCGCGTCGCCGCCATGCTGGCGTTCCTGATGGTCCTGAACTTCCACTTCGCGGCGGATCTCCTCTTCCACACCGCGTACTTCACGAACGCGTACGGGCTTCCCGTGCTCGGAAGCCTGCTGGCACTCGCCGTCGGCGGATCGAGACTGCCGCTCAGCGTGATGGAGTGACGGGCCGGAAGGGCCGGAAGGGCAGGAGGGCCGGGAAGGCGGGAGGGGCTGGAAGGGCGGGAGAGGCGAAGAGCGGGCAGGAGGGGCGGGAAAGCCGGGAAGGGCGGGAGGCTGGACGGCTGGATGGACAGAACAAGCAAAGCTCGATGGGGCCTGCTGGATGCGACATGGCTGGCGCTCGCGCTCGTCTTGCTGAACGCGTCGCTGACGTTCAGCAACATCTGGCCCACCCTCCGCGTGCGCTGGACAGGCGGCCTGTCGCCCGAACTGGCACTTCTCGTGCTCGCCCTCGTCTTCGCACAGCGTCGATGGGGACCGCTCGCCCGCCGCGGCATCCGATGGCTCGCGGTCCTCTGGGTCGCGCTCGTGGTCGCGCGCTATGTGGACGTCACCACGCGATCGCTCTTCGGCCGCAGCCCGAGCCTGTACTGGGACCTTCAGTTCGTGCCGGACGTCGGCGCGATGTTCGCAGTCGTCGCCAGTGCATGGCGCAACGCTGCGGTCGCTCTCCTGCTGATCGCGATGCCCGTCGTCGCGTATCTCACGTGCCGCTGGGCGCTCACGCGCGTGGCGCGCGCCGCCGCCGATCCCGGTGCGTCACGAGCTCTTGCCCCTGCCGCGTGCGTGGTCTGCGCGCTCTGGGCCGTCCAACTCACCGGCACGGAGCTGCCTGAGTCACTGCGGCTGGCCGAACCTGCCGCCCCTGTCTACGCCGCACAGCTCAGGGAGATCGTCGTCGAATCCACGGGGGCGGGACTGCGCGACCTCCCGCCCTCTCCGATCATGCATTCGGATTTTTCGAGAGTGCGCGGGGCGGACGTCGTTCTGATCTTCATGGAGTCGTACGGCGAGATCAGCTGGAAGCGGCCTGAGCTGGCGCGCGGACTCGTGGACAGCCGGGCGCGCCTGGAAGACAGCATCCACGCCACCGGTCGATCTGTCGTGTCGGGACTCGTCGAGTCAACGACCTTCGGCGGCGAGTCGTGGCTCTCGCATCTCAGTCTGCTCTCCGGGATCGAGGTGCGCGACGAGCGCACGACAATCCGCCTGATGGCGCAAGAGCGCGACACGCTCGTGAAGGCGTTCTCACGCGCGGGCTACAGAAGCGTTCTCGTGATGCCGGGACTTCTCAGCCCCTGGCCGCAGGGTGTCTTCTACGGCTTCGACGACATCTACGACCACGCCCGCCTCGACTATCAGGGCCCGCCGTTCGGGTGGTGGGACGTCAACGACCAGTTCGCGCTGGCACGCGTGGATGCGCTCGAGATGAAGGGACATGATCGGGCGCCGATCTTCCTCGTGTTCCCCACCATCACCACACACGCCCCGTTCACTCCGGCGCCGCCGTATCAACCCGACTGGGCTCGAGTCCTGGGCGATTACCCGTACGACACCGCCGACCTCGACAAGGCATGGTCCGATCAGCCCGATTGGACCAACCTCTCGCCCAGCTATGTGCGCGCGATGGCCTACGCCAACGACATGATGGGCGGCTACCTGCGTCACCGGGACGGCGACGACCTCGTGCTGATTCTCATCGGCGACCATCAGCCCCCCGCACTCGTCACCGGCCAAGGCGCGTCATGGAACGTGCCGATTCATGTCATCACCAGCCGGCGTCCGGTGCTCGACCGCCTGCTCGCACACGACTTCAACGAGCAGCTTGCACCTGGAACGAGCGTCGTATCGAGCATGAACGGACTGCTGCCGATTCTGCTCGACGCGTTTGGGGAGGCGGGAGAGTAGGCTCGGGCTGCAGGCTCCAGGCTCAGGCTTCAGGCCTCAGGCTTCAGGCTTCAGGCTTCAGGCTTCTTCAGGCCTCGGGCGACAGACTACAGGTTGCGGGCAAACTTCTGACTACCGGCTGCGGGCGCGTGCCTCTTCCGCAATAGTCGACGTCGCTCGGAGTCGGCGCGAGGCTTGCTACACACGCAGTGGACGTGGGCAGAGACCATCGACGGCTTCGTGTCTTCCAAGCGGCCGATCACCTTGCCTAGACGTATATCGCCTAACTGCAGCATTTCCACGCGAAGAGCGTTACGGAATCCAGTCGCAGTTGCGGCGGGCTGCAGTTTCGACTGCCCTGAATATCGTTGAAGGTTCTGCACGCCTGAGCACGAAGGAGTATGTTCACTTTTTGACGATCGCGCTTGGATCGGCCAGCGAGGTACGCTATCTCATCGACCTCGCCGCACGGCTCGGTTTCGTTTCAACCGAGAAGGCACCCGCCCTCGATGAACGCTGCGGCGAAATCGTTCGTGGCCTGCAACGAATGATCAGTACTCTCGGCCGGCCAATAGCCCCGCCCGCGGTCTGAAGCCTGGAGCCCGGAGCCTGAAGCCCGAAGCCCGGAGCCTGAAGCCTGCAGCCTGCAGCCCGCCTAATACCGTTCCGGCCCTTGAATGAGAATCCGCCGCCGGAGAAGCTCCGTCGCGCGCGAACCGAGCGTCGTGATGGTGAGCGGAGCGGCCACGTCGACATCGAGCGTGACCGCGTCCGGCAAATAACGCCGGCACTCGCCGAACTCTTCCTCGTACTCCGGCGTGGGGAACTCGAGAGTCAGAAGTGAGCCGCGTCCCTGTCGTTCAACCCGGTAGAGGGGATTGACGAGAAGGGGTTCGTCAGCCGCGGGAGCCATCGGCAGCAGTTCATGCCTTCGGAACACGTCCGACGCCCGGCGCCTGGCGCCGGGTGCATGCTGAGAGTCCGGAACCTCGCCCGAGGCTTGACGTCCGTAACCTGACGCCTGTGCGACCAGCGTAAACGACGGCTCGTCGCCCAGTTCCTCCGGTGACAGATCCGCACCGAGGTCGACGATGTACCGCTCAATCACATCGTCTCTCAGTCGCGCGTCGCTGAACAGCCTCGCGCTCAATGGCGCGAACAGATCGCGATACGACGCAGGAGTCAGCGTGTCGCCCGCGGAGAAGTTGTAGCCGAGCGAGCTGTGGAGATGCGGCATGACGATGAAGCTGCCCCGGGACGCGATGCGCATCATCTCGCCCGCCAGCAGGCGCTTGTGCCAGATGTACGGGAACGCATCGGCGAGCACGACCAGCGCTGCCGATTCACGCTCGAACGGCAGCGGGTGGTTGCCGTCGCAGCACACGGGCTGACAGTCCGGCGCAACGAAGCGCTTGGCCAGCCAGAGCTTCCAGAACGAGAGATCGGCCGCGACGGTTCCGCCGCCTGCCGAGTGACGCCCGAGAGCGCGGGTGACATGGCCCGCTCCGCTGCACAGATCGATGAATGGCGCCGTCGAGCTCTGCAGAGGGCCGAGTGCGGACAGCAGACCCTCGACGGTCAGATAGGTCGGATCCGAGAACCGATGCAGCAGGTAGTCAGCTTCTGCATCCCGGCTGAGAATGGCGAGCGCTTCACGATACGTCGCTCGCTCGCCGCGATCGAGCAGCCGCCTGAACGCGTCAGCCCGGCCGCGGTCTACCTCGAGCAGCATGAACAGCGCGTCTTCCTCTCGTCCTGCTTCGAGCGCGTGCATCGCCGCACGTGGACGATCGCCAGCGATCATCACCGGAATCCCGGCCACGACCGGAAACGCACAGCACTCGCACCCGAGCACGCCCGACTCGATTGCGTCGCCGCTCCGCTCGAGCGCCGCGTTTTCGACGACGGTCAGACGCGTGCCGCAGTAGGGACAGCGCAGGCGGTTCAGGAGCGAGGAGAGCATCAGGGCGCGTGGCCGAGAGTATCGACGAACGTCCTCCCCTGACGGCCGACCGGGGCGCGGCGGTACTGTTCGCGGCCCAGAAGACGAGCGGCCTCGTCTTCGGTGACGAGCGACAGGGCCCCGCCCGCAACCTGGGTCGCGTGGCTCTTGAGCGCGGCGAGCTTCCGGGCCGCGTACTCCCCGGCATCCACGACCAGAGACGGCCCAACGGCATGCGTCCCGAAGGCATCGGCGTCCGATATGCCGAGAATCTCGCGGCAGGAACCCGGCGCCTCGCTTCCCGTCCCCGCGAGAACGAGCTCGGCGTGGGCGACCACCGCGCGCATTGCGCCGGAAGGTATCTGGGCGTAGTAGAGCGCCGGCGCGCGATTCCCAAGCTTCGCCACCACCTGCGTGGTGCGCTCGTGCACTGCGATGTGATCGGGATGCCAGTACAGGCCGTCCTCGTCGAAGGTGACGACGATGTCAGGGTTGGCCTGCGCAATCATGTCTTCGATGTCGCGCTCGATCTGCCAGGCATCGATCCACGGCAGCATGCCGTCGGCGTGATCCAGCACGGTCACGCTGGACACTCGAAGCGCGTTGCAGGCGCCGAGAAGCTCGCTCACGCGGACGGCCCCGAGGTCCTCGGACCCACTGCCGAGCCCATGCTCGCCGCGCGTCAGACAGAGTACCGACACCCTCACGCCGATGGCAGAGCACCACGCAAGCAATCCTCCACAGGCGAGGGACTCGTCGTCTGGATGAGCAACGATGCAGAGGAGCGACCGCCCGGCGGGATCGGTGCGGTCGGACGCTTCAGGCACGGCGTCGTGCGGCAGGGGCGGCCGCAAGTCTTCGATAGACACTGACGTACTCGTCGACCATGCGCGTGGCGCTGAACCGTTCGACCGCGCGTGTGCGCACCAGGTGCCGGTCGAGACCGAGCACGCGGGGCAGTCCCTCTACCAGTGCGTCCACCGTCGGAAATACGCCGCCGGTCACGCCGTCGTCTACAAGTTCGCCAACGGCGCCGATGTCGAGCGCGGCGACCGGCGTGCCGCACGAGATCGCTT
This sequence comes from Vicinamibacterales bacterium, assembly GCA_050250175.1. Taxonomy (GTDB): domain Bacteria; phylum Acidobacteriota; class Vicinamibacteria; order Vicinamibacterales; family CAVVIG01; genus JBFWPD01. The sequence goes on along the minus strand of JBFWPD010000027.1, from coordinate 4,022 downwards.
CGGCAATCACGAGACCGAAAGGCTCGGCTTCCCGCACCGGGTAGACGAGAGCGCGCGCGCCGCCGAGAAGCGCCGCGGCTTCGTGCCTGTCCACCTCGCCGACGAACACCACCGAGTCGCCATCCACGAGAGGCTGCACGACGTCGCCGTAGTAGCCATTGGCCGGACCGGCGAGGACGAGGCGCATACCCGATCGCCGCGCGACCTCGATGGCTTCGAGTACACCCTTCCGCTCGAGGAAGCGGCCCAGAAACAGCAGGTAGTCGCCCGGCACCTCTCGAAACGCAAAGGTCTCGACGTCCACGGCGTGATGAATCGTGCTCACGACGTTGAGGCCCGAGAGAAGGCGAGCCTGCGTGTGGGATACCGCCACGAACGGCACCTCGGGGTATCGCGACCATATTTCCACCTCGCTCGGCGCGGGGGCGTGGTGGAGCGTCTGCAGAACCGGGGTGACCGACAGCCGTGAGAAGGCCAGGAGCATCGGCGCGTACTCGGCCTGGTAGTGGATCACGTCGAAGTCCGTCGCGCGTTCCACCGCCGCCGAGAGGTTGAAGAGCTCGCAGAGCTCCCAGGGCCAGAGGGAGGTGTCTGTGTGATAGCCCTCGGCGAACGTGGCGTGAAGCTTCGCGGACGTGACCGACTGGCCGGTGGCGAAGAGCGTGACCTGGTGGCCGCGCTTCACGAGCCCCTCGGTCAGAAGCGAGGTGACCGTCTCGATGGAACCCTCGCGCGATGGCGGCACCGGACGTGCCACAGGCGCAACGACTGCGATTCGCATGCGTCGCTCGAGACGCTCGGACCTGACACTCATTCGCATGCCTGTTCCAGGAACGGGGGAAGAACCTGCGACGCGTCGAACTGCTCGAACCCGATCTCCGCGGCCCGCCGTGCATGGGCAGGATAGTCGCCGGCAATCCGGTCGAGGCCTTCCAGCGCTTCGTCGAGCGTGGAGAAGCCCAGCAATCCTACTCCTGTTGGCAGATGGCGGCTCCACCCTGTGTCCTGGACGAGGACGGGCCGGCCGGCCGCGAGATAGCACTCCGTCCTGTCGCTGAACCATCCGGACCGGCGTGAGACATAGGCATGCTTGGCGATGCCGAACTCGGCCTTCGAGCCCTGGATGAAGTCGCGGTAGTCCCAGAGCGACCGCGAGACACCCATTGCGTCCACGGTTTCCCACCCGTGCTGCTCGAGCAGCTCGCGCGGCCCATTCACTGCAAGGCGGATGCGCTGCGCGGTGCGCTGCGGGATGTCGATGAAGCGCCGGAGCTCCTGATCCTTGTGGCCGTCGATGCCTGGAAAGCTCTCGATGCGCCACGTCATGACGGTCGTGAACGCGTCAGTAGCGGGCGGCGCCTCAGTGCGCCACAGCTCCGTGGTGACCGGCTGCCAGGTGTGGGTCCAGTTGAACGCGCCCGTCGGCACATCCGAGACCGGCGTTCCGATGTTGGCGCCGAAGGTGAACAGTCGCGTGAACCCTTCGAAGAACTTGACGTACCACTCCTCGTTGCGCGCGAGCGCGAGTTGCGTGAACACGGGATCGGTGTCTACGAAGACGCGCCTGGGGATGCGTGCGTACTCATCCCGCCAGAACCATGCCCCGCCCGAGAGATTGACGAACAGGTCGGCATCCGCGCAGAACGCCTGGACCGTCTCGCGCGACGCGCCGTGATACGAGCCGTCGTAGTTCACGAAGCTCCATCGATCGCCGAATCCGAACGGCTCGAGCGCACGGTGGATGTAGGTCGTGCCATACGACGGGTCGGTCGAGATCTCGTTCTTCTCAGGATCGTAGACGCACTGCCCGGTGTCCTCGACGTAGAAGACCTCGTGCCCGAGCGCTCGAAGGCCCAGGAGGTACATCAACGAGCACCAGGTGACTCCGCCAAATGGATAGCGGGCAATGATGCCCGCGACGAGGATCTTCATCACGTCACCTGGAACAGCTCGGCCTCGTCGAGCGTTCCCCCGACGGAGAGGTGCGCGCAGAGACGGCGATAGAGGTCGTTCGACGCGAGCAGCTCGTCGTGCGTGCCCTTGGCGATCACCCGCGACTCATGCAGCACGAGGATCCTGGTCGCGTGCCGAATCGTCGACAGCCGATGCGCGATCACGATGGTGGTGCGTCCGGTCCGCAGGCGATCGAGCGCCTCGACGATGGCCGCCTCGGAGATGGCGTCGATCGACGACGTGGGCTCGTCGAGTATCAGGACCGCGGCGTTCTTGAGCAGCGCCCGGGCAATCGCGAGGCGCTGCTTCTCTCCCCCTGACAGGGTGGCTTCGCTGACCGGCGTCTCATAGCCCTGGGGAAGGCGCGCGATGAAGGGATGCAGATGCGCCGCCTCGGCGGCAATCCGCACCTCGTCGTCCGACGCCCCGAGCCGGCCGTAGCGGATGTTGTCGGCGACGGTTCCGCTGAAGAGAACGGGCGCCTGCGGCACCAGTGCAATCCGCTCGCGCAACGAGCCAAGCGCGTACTCCCCCACCTCGACGTCGTCCACGAAGATCCTTCCGCTCTGCGGCTCGAAGAATCGCGGGATCAGATTCGCAAGTGTCGTCTTCCCGGCGCCGGTCAGACCGACCACCGCGACCAGCTCTCCAGGGTTGGCCTCGAAGCTGACGTCCGTCAGAACCGGCACGCCGGAGTCGTAGGCGAACGACACGCGATCGAAGCGCAGCCGGCCGCGGATCGTGGACGCATCAATCGCGCCCGGAGCGTCCAGCTGCTCCGGCGCGATTGCCAGGATCTCCCGCACCCGGTTGGCGCTGACGACCGCCTGCTGAAGCGACCCCGCAGTGTGCGCGATCGCGGACATCGGGTTGTAGACGGCCGCGAGATACGCCACGACCACAAGCAGACTGCCGACTGTCAGGGAGCCGTCGAGCACGTGCAGACCGCCGACGATCAGGACCAGGGCGGTGCCAAGGAGCGTCACCGCCGTCACCGCGACGGAAAAGAGCGACTCCTGCCAGGTGAGCGTCAGTCTGGCCCGCATCGTCTCGTCGCCGGCCTTGATGAACTCGCTCAGCTCGTGGCGCTCACGGACGAAGCTCTTCACCGCTGCGACGGCCGACAGAACCGAGAACGAACGCTCGATGAGGGACGACTCGAGCGCCTTCATGCGCTCGGCGCGGTCGATCATCGTTCGCGAGTAGTAGCGCAGGCACAGATACAGGAACGGCGTCACTGAAAGGGCCAGCAGCCCCAGCGTGAGATCCAGATAGGCCAGAACAGCGAACATCGCCAGCAGGTTGATCGCCGCCATCGTCACCGGGATCGCGCCGCCGATGACGAGGTCGTCCACGCAGTGGGCATCGGCGTCGAGGCGATAGACCGAATCCGCAGGCCGCGAGAGCACGTGATGGCGCAGGGGCAGCGCCTGCAGATGCGCAAGGAGCGTCCGCCTCAGGTCGTAGATGATCCGCTGCCCGGTGTTCACCTGCAGCTGGGTGTTGCCCATGCGCACGAGCTCGATGCCCAGCTGCAGCAGCAGGCCGGCGACGACGACCGCGACGAGCAGGAGCGCAGCGCTGCCGGCAAGTACTGAAGGAACGAACGCAGACAGGGCCGCCGGAAGCGGATGCGGTCCGAGCACGTGATCCACGACGATCTGAAGCGGCCACGGCGCAAGCATGGCCAGTCCGATCTCGGCGAGTCCGATGAGGAGGATCCCCGCGATCCGCGGCCGGTACGGCTTGAGAAACGAAAGGGTCCAGCGAAGCACGTCAGATCATCCGGAGAAGGTCGTCTCGGCGGACTGGCGTACGACTGGAGTCGGCGCCGTGGAGGGAAGCGGGATGAGCCCGGCGGCTGATGCGACACGCGCGACAGCGCGGTCGAGCACGGCGATCGCGCGGGTTGCCTGCCAGGCCGCGCGCGCGGCGACCACAGCGATCGCGGCCACGGCGAACGCCACGCTCGTCGACGGACGATTCAGGGCCATCGCGGCACCAGTGCCGCCAGCAAGCAGCGCGGCGAAGAGCAGGCCCTGGACAGTGCCGGCCACGCTCGGCTGGAG
>JBFWPD010000026.1:0-16975 GCA_050250175.1 Vicinamibacterales bacterium | reverse complement strand
CGGTGGGGGCGGTGGCGGCGCGGCCGCTGCGGCTGACGGCGGTGGAGCAGGCGGTGGCGGGCCGGGCGCGGACCGAAGAGACGGCGGAGCTGGCGGGGACGCTGGCCGTCGCCGGGACGCAGCCGCTTCGCTACAACGGCTACAAGATCCCGCTGATGAAGAACCTGGTCAAGCGCGCCATCCGGGGCGGGCCGCTGACCGCGACGACCTAGCTGTCGAATCGGGTCATCTGGTCATCTCGTCATCGGGTCGTTGATCGCGACGCGTGCAATGCAACGGCCCAGTCCACTGACCAGATGACCAAATGATCAGATGACCAGATTCTCGACGCTTCTCCCCATTTTCCTCGCCGCCAGTGTCGCAGCCTGCACGACCGCGGCGGACACACCTGAAGTCACTCGAGAAGCATCAATCGCCTGGCACGAGCTCGGCAGCTGGTCCGGGCGAGGGCACCGCCAGACCGAGTCGTATACGAGCGACGCGAGCGCCTGGCGGGTGAACTGGGAAACAACCAACGCCGCTCCCACGGGCAGCGCGTTCGTGCTTACGATTCACAGCGCAATCTCGGGACGGCCTCTCGAGGAACTTGTCAGCCACGAGGGCGCAGGGAAGGGCACCGCGTATTTCTCCGAGGACCCCCGGGTCTTCCATGCGGTGATCGATTCGACCGGACTCGATTGGACCTTCACCATCGAAGAGGCCGTCGTCGGTTCGGTGGCGCGATCGGAATAGAGCGATTCAAGCGAGGACTGTATGCCGAAACTAGTCGGACAGAATTACCAGACGCCCGATCTCGTCGCGAAGGTCACCGGGCGTGCGAAGTACGCCGAGGACTTCCGTGCCGAGGGCATGCTCTTTACGAAGCTGCTGCTCAGCCCGATGCCCCACGCACGTGTCGTGCGACTGGATACGTCCGCGGCGATGGCAATGCCAGGCGTGCGCGCCATCCTCACGGCTGACGATCTTCCGGAGCCGGCCGACAGCGTCAACGACCTGGGCCAGACGATTCTGGCCAATCGCCGCGGCGAGCTGCCGCTGACGAACGAGCCGCTCTACGAGGGCGAGCCCATTCTCGCGGTTGCGGCCGTTGACGAAGAAACGGCAGCCGAGGCAATCGAGCGCATTCAGATCGAGTTCGAGCCGCTGCCGTTCGCCGTCGATCCCCTCGTCAGCCTGCGTCCAGGTGGAGCGACCGCACGAGTCGAAGGCAACGTCTGGTATCGGCCGGAGCCGCCGCCTGCTCCTGAGGGCCAGCCCCCTCCACCGCCGCTGCCGCTTGAAGTGCGCGATCTGAAGTGGACCGAAGAGCAGTTCGCCGAGGCGGCCGAAGGACGGCTGCCGCTGGGCGAGGCGCTCGACGAGTGGTCGTACGGCGATGTCGAGGCTGGATTCCGCGATGCGGCACTGGTGCTCGACGAGACGTTCGTCACGCCGAACACGAGCCACCAGTGCATGGAGACGCGTTCGGCCATGGCGTACTGGCAGAACGGCAAGGTCTACGTGCACTGTTCCACGCAGAGCACGGTACAGACCGTGATGTCGGTGTCGCGGTGGCTCGAGGTCCCGCCCGAGGAGATCGTCCTCGTCAGCGAGTACACGGGCGGCGGGTTCGGCAGCAAAGCCACGGGCACGTTGAGCGTGACCATCCCGGCACTCCTGTCACGCAAGGCGAATGCGCCTGTGATGATGCGGATCACGCGGGAGGAAGAGCAGTACATCGGGCGCGCGCGGCCTGCACTGCACGGCCGCATGAAGGTCGGATTCTCTCCGGAGGGCCGCATTCTGGCGCTCGACCTCTTCATGGTGTCCGAAGCGGGTCCCTACGAGGGCGGCAACGATCACAACTCCGCAGGCCGGATGATTTCGCTGATGTACCAGCCGGCCGCCATGCGCATGCGCGGGGTGGGCGTCATGACGAACACGCCGCCGCGGGGAGCGCAGCGCGCGCCCGGTGGCGCGCAGGGGATCGCGCTCATGGAGCCGGTCATCGCCAAGGCCTCTCGTGCCCTCGACGTCGATCAGGTGGCGATTCACAGGATCAACGCACCCGAAGGGCAGGCGATGGTCGGTCCGGCCAACGCTCGCGGCGTGCGAGGCACGGTGACGAGCGCATTCGTCAAGGAAGCGCTCGATCGCGGCGTGCAGCTCTTCGACTGGGAGGCTCGTAAGGCGAGGGTCGCGAGCCAGCGGACGGGATCGACGGTGCGCGGACTCGGCGTCTCGATGAGCACGTTCGTCTCCGGATCGGTGGGCTTCGACGGCCTCATCGTGATCAAGCCGGATGGCCGCGTCCAGATGCACTCGGGCATCGGCAACCTTGGCACCGAGTCGTTCAGCGACGTCCATCGGGTGGCTGCTGAAATTCTCGATGTGCCCTGGGAGCAGTGCGACATCCTCTGGGGCAATACGCAGCACCACCTGCCCTGGACCTGCGTGTCGGGAGGCAGTCAGACGACACACGCGATGACGCGTGCGGCGCACGCTGCCGCCAACGACGCGAAGCGGAAGCTGCAGGAGGTTGCGGCAAGGACGCTTGGCGGCAGTCCCGAGAGCTATCAGGTGGCCGGCGGCCGCGTGTCGAGCGGCGGCCGCAGCCTGACCTTCGCGCAGGCCGCACAGCGCGCCATCGAGCTCGGCGGCGTTTACGACGGGCACGAAACCGCTGAAGAGCTCAATGCCTTCACAAAGCGTTCGGTTGCGGCGCTTGCCGGACAGGGACTCGTAGGCGTCGCGCGTGATTCCTATCCGCGCCAGGGCGCGACGCATTCCTACGTGACGGCATTCGCGGAAGTCGAGGTCGATGTCGAGACCGGGAGGTACCGCGTCACCGACTTCCTCGCCGTCGGCGACGTCGGCACCGTGCTTCATCCACGCGTGCTCGGTGGCCAGATCCTCGGCGGAGCCCTCCAGGGCATGGGACACGCGCTCAGCATGAAGTGGGTCTACGACCAGCACTACGGCGTACCGCTCGCGAAGCGCTTCTATCAGACGCGGCCGATGACGATCCTCGACGTACCGGAACGTATGCAGTGGGCGGCTCTGGACATTCCCGATCCCGAGACGCCGGTCGGCGCGCGCGGTGTCGGCGAACCGCCGGTGGGCGCGGGTTACTCAGCCGTGCTGAACGCGCTGGCGGATGCCGTCGGCGACGAGGTGTTCCGCCGTTCGCCGGTGACCTCCGATATGATCCTGACAGGGCTGGAAGCCGGACGTCCGGCTCATGAACGATTGACGGCCAACATCTGAACCTGCGCACCGCCGCGTGGCGTCAGATGTCAATGGGGTGAAAGTGATGCGCCGATTCCTCGGGTCTTCGCGAAGTCGACTCTTTGCATTCAGCGGTGTGCTGGCGCTTGGCTGGCTCGTGTCCGCTGGAGCCTCGTTCCAGGCGCAGCAGGCGCCCATCAGCATCACGGTCTACAAGACCGCCACGTGCGGGTGCTGCTCCAACTGGGTGGACCATCTCCGTACGCACAACTTCGAGGTCCGGGCGGTCGATGTCGAAGACATCCAGACGGTCAAGCGCACGTATGGCGTCCCGGCGGAGCTGGGTTCCTGTCACACGGCGGTCGTTGGGGGCTACGTGGTCGAAGGGCACGTGCCTGGCACCGCCGTCGCGCGGATGTTGAAGGAAAAGCCGGCAATCGTGGGAATCGCTGTACCGGGAATGCCGGTGGGTTCGCCCGGCATGGAAGTGCCGGGCCGGAGTCAGCCTTACGACGTGGTCGCCTTCGACAAGTCAGGCAAGCGCGAAGTCTACGAGCGACACTAGGAAGAGCGGCCCTTACGGGCCGCTACTTCTTTGCTTTTCGCCCAGCCCAGTATTTCTTCATCCTCTCTGCCGCTGCTTTCCGTTGAGCGGGTGACCATCCCCGGCTTCCCGGCCGGCGGCTCGACCGCTCGCGCGCGGGTTCGCTGCCCGCGTTCCGTGCCTCGGGAAACGCGCGATAGATCGATTCGATTTCCGCCCGCAATTCCGCAACACGGGCCACTGCCCCGGCCCGCGCCAGCTTCAACAGCTCTGTTCTCGATAATGACTGCGCCAAGCGTCCTCCTGGAAAATGTCATCTTACCAGCGAGATCGCTGCGAGCGGACGCCCGCTGCACCCCCGGGCGGCTTCACGCCGTATGTACTCTGCAGACATGCCAGCTGCCGCAACCCGGTCGCGGTCCGACGCCGCCGAGACGCTTGCGCGTGCCAGGGCGGGAGAGGCAGGCGCGTTCGGCGAGCTCGTCAGGGACCATCAGGGACTCGTGTTCAGCCTCGCGCGTCATTTCACCCGGAACCGGGAGGCGGCGGAGGACCTCGCGCAGGACGTGTTTCTCGAGCTCTACCGATCGATCATGCGCATCGAGTCGCCCGACCATCTGGTCTTCTGGCTGCGCCGCGTGACGAGTCACCGGTGCATCGATCTCGCACGACGTCAGGCGCACCGGGCGGAGGTGAACGTCGCCGACGTTCCTGAGCGTCCGTCGCCTGCCCTCGCGCTGCCGGATCCCTTTCTCGGAGAGCGACTGCGGCAATTGGTGAACGAGCTCGCGCCGGCCCCGCGCATCGTCGTCGCCCTCCGGTTTCAGGAAGACCTCGACCCGCGCGAGATCGCCGGAATTCTCGACATGCCCGTGAACACGGTGAAAAGTCATCTGCGGCGCGCGATCGAGCAGCTGCGAGGCCGGCTGCGGCCGGCAGGGAGCGGTGAATGATGGAGCAGCAATTGCGAAGCGCCTTGCGCCGGGTCGAACCTTCGGCAGGATTCTCCGACCGGACGCTCACTCGAATCGCCGGAGCGGAACGCGCGCGTGCCTCACGTCGGCGTGGACGCGCGCTGGTTGTCGCGCTTGCCCTTGCGGCGTCAGTGGCCGTCGCGACGGGCGCAGGCTGGCTGCACACGAAGAGGCAGGCTGGAGTGGAGAGGGCGAGGCAGGATGTCGAGCGCGCCCTGAGGATCACGAGCGAGACGCTGCTCGAAGTGCAGTCGAAGGTCCAGGCACGGCTGGCAAGTGTGGGACAGGAACACCTGTCGGAAGGACAAGGGTTATGAAGACGATGACTCGGCGGGCGCGATCGATGACGAAGTATCTCGGTGGACTGTGGCTGTGCGCGGCACTCGTCGTGTCTGCGCCCGACGCGCAGGCGCAGGCGCTCAAACTGGATCACCTGTCACGGCTGGCGGCCGAGGCGACAGAGAGCGTGGATCTGACGCTTCCGCCAGAGCTCATTCAGCTGGCAGCCGGTGCCGTGGCGCAGGGCGATCCCAAGCAGGCTGCCGTGAAAGACCTGCTTGCAGGACTGAAGGGCATCACCGTCAAGAGCTTCAAGTTCGATCGCGACGGGGTCTACACGCAGGAAGACGTTGACGCCGTTTACAGCCAGCTCTCAGGCTGGGCGCGCATCGTGGACTTGAAGGAGATCGGGGAGGCAGTCAGCATCCACCTGCTGCAGGAGGCAGGTCAGACGAGCGGACTGGTGGTCGTGGTCGCGGAACCGCGGGAGCTGACGGTCGTGAATATCGTCGGCGTCATCGATCTGGCGAAGCTGGGTGCGCTGGCGGGCCAGTTCGGGATTCCGGAGCTGCCGATCCCTGCGCCGTGACCGCGCCGGCGGCGGCTACGGAATGAACGTGAACGTCGCCTGACCGGAGATGGCGCTGGCCCAGTTGAGGAGCGAGGCGCCGTTGGGGCGGGCGCGAGCCGCCACGCGGACATAGTAGTCGCGGCGAGAATCCAGCCGCGACGTGTCCACTAGCGGAAGGCGTGTCACGCCCGTGAGCCACTCGCGAGCAATTGCCTCGTCTTCCGTGGTCAGGGCCTCGACCACGCGGCCGTCGATGGAGCGGGAGAGGAGATGACGGCGCGTCAGGTTGTCGTACTGATCGCTGATCGTGACGATTGACGTCGCAATCGTGCGATCCACCCATCCCGGCACCACCATCCGGAGCTCGATGTCGTAGGTGACCGTCGTCCGGAGGCCGCTCGCGATGGCCTCGCGCACGTGCTCGCTGTAGACGTCGGCGAGATCGAACGAGACGACGACCTGGTCGTCGCGCACGAGGGGCACGATGCGCAGTCCGTCCTGAGCGCTCAGCGCAGCAGTCGCACCCAGCACCATTCCGACGCATGCCCCAAGGAACCGCCGCCGCCTCATCGAATCCTCCGTGTCAGAACCGAATGGCCAGGCCCATGCTCGCCCGCCAGAACGACAAGCTCTCTTCGCCGATGCTGAAGCCCAGCTCCTGATCCATTCCCCCGACCGTCCAGAAGCGCCGGAAGTCCCAGTTCAGCCCGAATCGGTCCGTGAGGAACCCCGTGACGCCTCCGCCGAGATCGATCGCCGTCAACGTCGACCGCGCGGGAAGAACCGCGAGGTCGTTGATCTCGACGCGCATCAACCCTGCTCCGCCTACCAGATACGGCCGGAGCGTGAACTCCGCGACGCTTCGCGGCACCGCGACAACGAAGTTGCCGGTCAGCGTCATGACCTGGCTGCCGACGTCGTTGCCGCTGCCACCGCCCGGGGGCACCGGACTGTCGCCGCCGAAGTGGAACAGGCCCCGCTGGAAGAACCCCGGTGCCGCTCCGAAATCCGCCTCGACTCCGAATACCTCGCCGAGCAGAACACCCCGCAGGCCGAACACCGCGTTGGCGCTTCCCGCCGCCCGCTCCGCATCGACGAACGTCGTGTCTCCGGCGAACGAGATGCCGAACGACGGGGTGATCTGCCACTCCGCGTCCGCGTTTCCAGTCGCCGCCAGCAGCAAACCGAGCGTCAGAACGCCGAGCCGCATCGGTCCGCAGCACCTACCGTACAAGCATCCCAAGAAACAGCCGCCCGAAGGGCGATGCCACGAGGTCGCCTTTCTCCAGTGCGAATGGTCGAACGAGTCCAGGGCCGTTGGCCAGCAATACGAGCGTCAACCCGCGGCCCGGAGCCATCATCACCATCGACGACGAGCCGCTGTCGCTGACACCGAACTGCCAGAGGATCCGCTCGCCGTTGAACGTCTGCACGAACCAGCCCGCTGCGTGCGGCAGCGGCTGGCCATTCTCGTCAACCGGAGGCTGCCAGCTGGCCGCCAGCGTCTCGGGTCGAACGACCTCTCCGCGCTTCAGCGCGAGGTCGAATCGTGCGTAATCCTGAACCGTCGTAATCACACCCGCCGAGGGCGTGAGCGTCGTCGTCGAGTATGCCGAGGCGACGGGCCGGCGATCGGCGTCGAGCGTGTAGGGCGTCGCGAGTCTCCCGAGCGCCAGCTGATATCGCTCGGTCCGTGACGGCGTTGCCGTCTCGTCGAACTCGAGCGCCGCGACGTCGAGCGCGTCGGCGCCTGGTACCGAATCGCTCATGCCCAGGATGTCGAACTCGGTCGCTAGGGTCTCACGGAACGAGTCAGAAGTACAGGCGTTTGTGAGGACGCCGGCAAGGACGTTCAGGCGTTCGTTGTTGTGTGTGAAGACGTTGACGCCGGTGCTGCTCGTCGAGTGACTCAGCAGCTGAGCAATGGTGGCCTCGGGCTCCGGTGCGTCGGGCACCCAGAGGCCCACGGGGTCGTCGAGGGTGATCAGCCCGAGATCCACGCAGCGCAGAATCAGGACCGATGTGAAGACCTGCGTGAGGCCCTCAACATGGAACGGCGTGTCGATGGTCGTGGCGACGTTCCGCTCGACGTTCTGACGTCCATACGCGTGCATCCAGAGCACGTCGTCGCGACCGATAATCGACGCTGCCAGTCCTGGAATGGCTGTCTGGACACGAATCGCGTCCAGGTAGTCGCGGAAGGTCGCCAACAGGATGTCGTTGGCCCTGGCTGGTGCACCGGCCAGCAGCAGGACGGCGAGAGGGAGTCCGATCAGCCGGCGCATGGTGTGTCCGGATCATAGCGGATTGAGGCTGAATTCCGTCTTTCCACTGTGTTTTTCCTTGACGGAATGCGCAGTCGTTTCTATCCTGACTTTCGCCCGCGCCTGAGCACGACGACCGACGCGCCCGATCCGGTGTCCTGAGAAGGGTCATTGAGTCGAGGGCGGCGGCGCTGTGTACGAAAGACCTACGGAAGGATTCGATGCGTACAGATCGACGACGACGAGCGTGGCTGGCAGCCTTCGTCTCCCTGGTTCTGGCGGCCCCGGTCACCGCGCAGGTCCGCGACTACCATCCGGCCCTCGACGAGGAGAAGTTTCCTGTCCCGGAGGCCCTCGTCCCGAACATTGCGTTCTGGCGCGCCATATTCTCGGAGTACACCTCGGCGCAGACGGTCATCCACGACGATCGGAACCTGGATGTCGTTTTCTCGGTCGTTGACGTCAGCGACCTGGTACGCAACGGTTCGTCCAGTATTGCGATCGAGAGCACCGCGCGTGTCAGGGTGCGGGCGGAGATCGAGAAGTACGAGCGGATCATCCGGCGGCTTGGCGGTGATCGTCGCGTTCAGGTGAACGAGGCAGACCTCGAGCGGGTGAGAGCGCTGTATGCGCGGTCGGCGCGCCGTGTCACCGACTTCGGGTCGGACGTCGGGCGTGTTCGCGGACAGGGCGGTCTACGGGATCGTTTCGCGGAAGCCATTCAGACGTCCGGCATGTTCATGGAGGGCATCGAGGAGGCACTCGAGCGCCATGACGTTCCGCGCGAGGTTCGTTGCCTGCCGTTCGTCGAGTCGATGTTCAACTACCGCGCCCGTTCGAGCGTAGGTGCGTCCGGCGTGTGGCAGTTCACGCCCTCCACGGGCAGGTTGTATCTGCACATGGACTCGGCCGTCGACGCCCGATCGGACGTCCTGCTCGCGGCGGACGGCGCGGCCCGCATGCTCGCGGACAACTATGAGCGCGTCCGGAGCTGGCCGCTCGCGCTGACCGGCTACAACCACGGGATCGCCGGCATGGAGCGGGCCGCGCGTCAGCTCGGCACCAAGGACATGGGGGTGATTGCCGAGCGATACGAGTCGAGGACGTTCGGCTTCGCGTCCAGAAACTTCTACGCCGAGTTCCTTGCCGCATTCACCGTCTACGCGGATCGTGAGACGCTCTTCCCGGGGGTCGAGGCTCTTGCGCCGGTTACGTTCGATGCGTTCGAGCCAGGCGCGTACGTATCACTGCTGGATCTCGCATACCTGACCGGTACGGACGTCGCGCAGCTGACGGCACTCAACCCGGCGCTGCACCCTGATGTCTCGCGCGGCGTGCTGCTCGTCCCCGCGAAATACCCGCTGCGAGTGCCCTCCGGGACCGAAGACGCGTTCGAAGACGCTCTCGATCGACTTCCAGACAGCCGGAAGCGCGAGCGGCAGCTCTCGGCCACCTATCGCGTGCGGCGCGGAGACACGGTCGGAGCGATAGCGCGCCGCTACGGCACCACGCCCACCGCGATCCAGCGCGCCAACGGGCTCTCCCGGCCCGACCGCATCTACGTCGGTCAGGTGCTCGAGGTCGGCACTGGCGGCAGCTGGACCCCGCTCGTCTGGACGGGGACCGCGCGCGTGACGAATGTTCAGGCCACCCTCTCGCCGGCACCGGCGGCGCACGCTTCGGCCGGTGGCTCGGAGGGTGCCCGGACTCATGTCGTGCGGCGGGGCGAGACACTGACGCGGATCGCCGCTCGATACGGAGTGAGCGTCCCCGCGATCGCCGGGGCCAACAGCCTGCGCTCGGTGAACCGCATTCGACCAGGCATGCGCCTGGACATTCCGGACTAGTCCGCGCGGCGCCGGTCCATGTAGTGGGTCAGTGACCCACTACCGGTCCATGCGGCCCGGCTGCTGATTCGCTGCTTTGGAGTAACGTGAGGGCATGGCCCTCATCGAGCGCCGGCTCGACGAGAACGTCGACGGCGAGTTCTTCGTCGACAGTTCCTGCATCGATTGCGACGCCTGCCGTCAGATTGCGGGCGACACGTTTCACGATCACGGCGGACAGTCGAGCGTGTTCCACCAGCCCGATAGTCCGGACGCCTGCCATCAGGCGCTCCTCGCGCTCGTGGCCTGCCCGACCGCATCCATCGGCACCGTCTCGCACCTGAGCGCAGCGGCCGCCGCGCGCTCCTTTCCGGTGCCGGTGCTCCGCGACGTCTTCTTCTGCGGCTACACCTCGGAGAACAGCTTCGGCGCGTGGTCGTATGTCGTCGTCCGTCCCGAGGGCGGGAACATCCTCGTGGACTCGCCGCGGTTCGCCGCGCCGCTCGTCAGGCGGCTGGAAGAGATGGGCGGCATCTCGCTGATGTTCCTGACTCATCGCGACGACATCGCGGACCACGCGAAGTTCGCGGCGCACTTCGGCTGCCCTCGTGTCATGCATGCGGATGACGGGGCCGGCCGGCTCGGGGTCGAGCGGGTCATCACGGGGGGCGAGCCGTTTCAGCTGGATGCCGACCTGGTCGGTGTCCCGACGCCGGGCCACACACGCGGGCACCAGGTCTTGCACTATCGCGGCGCGGTGCTCTTTACGGGCGACCATCTGGCCTGGTCGCCGGCGCGCAAGACGCTGATCGCATTCAGAGACGCGTGCTGGTTTTCATGGACCGAGCAGACGCGCTCGATGGAGCGTCTCCTGTCATACAGGTTCGAGTCGGTCCTGCCGGGGCATGGCAGGATCCATCACGCGACGGCCGAAGAGATGCACGCGCACCTCGAACGGTGCGTGGCATGGATGAAGCGCGTCTGAACGTCGAGGAGGTTCAGAGAAGCTCGGCGAGAAGCCGCGCCGCAGTGCAGACCTGCAGCTGCGGCGCGTGTGCTACGCGCGGAGTCCCGGCATCGGTGACGAGCGCATCGGCGCAGCCATCGAGCGCCACGCCCGCGGCGGCTGGACGCTTCACGCGTTCCCGCGAGGCTGTAGGAATCGACAGCCCGGCATCCGCCAGGCTCTCTATGAGGTCGGCGACTGCCGCAGGGGGGAGCGCCAGCGTCTTTCGAGAGAGCGCTTCGTCATACTCCCGCAGAAGCTCATCGTCGTAGAGCAGGGTGCAGCCGTCGGAGATCGCCAGGTCCAGCAGCCGTCCCTCTGCTGAATGTGGATGCAGGACGGCGTTCACGACGACATTCGCGTCGAAAACGACCCTCATGCGCTGCGCTGCTCTGGCAGCCGCCGCCTCGCAGCGCGCCGGAGCCTCGCGAGTGCGCACTGCGCCCGGGCCTGCCGGACGATGCGAAACGCCTGCTCGAAGTCGTTGCGAATGCCCACGACGATCCCGATCGGCTCTCCGCTGGCCGTGAGCACCAGGTCCTCGCGCTGGACGAGCTCCCTGAGGGTTCCGGGACGGTTGCGCACTGTCCGGACGCTGACGAACTTCATCGTGACCTCGGCAAGCTGCTCACGACCTCACCATGTTGTTTCACGAAGGCTGTGAGCACAGGGTTCTCCGGAAAGTCTCTGACCAGTTCGCGTGCGATGACGCTGGCCTCGGTATGGTTCTTTTCCCGCACGAGCATCTCCCAGAGTCCGAAACGGGCCTCGACCGTGTCATAGAAATCGCCGTTCGCCGTCGTCGCCGCGCGCATGGCTTCGAGCGCACGTGTCCGGTTGCCTCCGCCGAAGAGCCACTTCGTGCCCCACGGCATTCGCGTGGCCACGATGTAGTCGATCCACGCGGCCGCGACCTGCGCCCGCAGGTGCTCCGGATTGCTGCCGAGGACCGTTTCCAGCGACCGGCGCGCCTCCCGGTATTCACTCCAGCCGGTGCGTTTTCCCAGGATGCCGTTGTGCAGCCAGAGGTAGTTCAAATCGAGCTTCGCGAGCACGTAGTGCCCACGTGCGTCGTCGGGGTCCGAGGCGATGCGGCGGCGCAACAGGCCCTGCCCCTCGACCGTTTCGCTCCCGAACGCCTCCAGGAGAGCGGGACAGCGGGAGCACTCTTCGATCTTCTTCTGTTCCTGCTGCACGTCGTCGCCAAGCTCGCGCTTCAACGCGAACAGGAGAGCTGACGTCCGGATCTCGTAGCTCTCCAGCGATCCCGGATCCTGCTGGCGGGCGTCCGCCGCCATGCGGGCGGCCTCGTCGTACCGGCCGCTGTAGAAGGCGTACCTCGCGGGGTCGAGACCTTCGCTCCCAGAAGCACCGCTGGGCAGGTCCTGGGCGGCGGCGGTGGCGACGCCTGCGACGAACAGCAGGACCGGCAGCGAGCGGCTCAGTGACGTCATGGGTCTCAACTCCTAACGAATTAGGTAAGACACGTCCGACCTTACGCCGAGTTCGGGTGCTCTGTCAACTAATGAATTAGGAGTAGGACGGTCCCACGCCTCGAGCATCGCTGTCATGACCTTGCCACAAACCGGCCCTCTCCACGCCACTTTCGGCATGTTTCATGGATCATGACGGAGGAGAGCTGAAACGCACCATTCCGGAGCGCCTGGTGCGTCCGTCGAGACGCATGCCTTGACGGCACACCTCTGCAACTCGCGAGCCGAGTGTTCTCCGAGTCCTGCGCACGCCTGTAGACGACGGCTATACGATCGGCGATCTGCTTGGTCCGGTCCCGCTTGTCGCATCGTCAGAAGAGGCCGCAGCTGGAGTGTTCTTCATGCGTGACAGGATCCATACGACATACGCCACGTAGCAGATGCTGACGACGGCGAGCGGGTAGAGAAGGACGGGGAATCGGGTGAAGAGTTCCTCCGCGAAGTACGCCTGGAGAAAGCACAGCGGCGCCATGCCGGCGAGCGTGCCGGCGGCGATCTTCCACACGGGCATCGACGTCAGCCCTGCCGCATACGAGACGAGATCCGACGAGGTCACCGGGTTGACGCGCAGCAGGAAGATCACCCGGATGGCGTTCCTGCTGAGGAGCGCGTCGTACCGATTGAGCGACTCAGACGAGAAGAAGCGCTCGGCGTAGGGCCGTCCGAGCGATCGGGCGATCCCCGCGCACAAAGCCGCGCCGATCACGTTGCCGGCGAGCGTCGTCAGGCCGCCGACCTCCCACCCGAAGATCAAGCCGCCCGGCACGTACAGCATCGTCCCAGGAATGGGCGCGATCACGACTTCGAGGATGACGATCAGGATGTAGATGAGAGGCGCCAGGCTGCCCCAGGAGAAGAAATAGTCCTGGATGTACCGGACCTTTGCGTCTCCGTCGAGGCTGGGCGAAAGAACGACCGACGCGAAGCCGCCCGACAGATAGGACCAGCCCACGAGTGACGCAATGGCCACGAGGGCGAGTCCCGCGAGCCAGCGATCGCGGTGACGCATGGCGTAGATGCTAGACGAGCGTTCACGTCCCCGCAAATTGCAGCTCGGACGCGTGGTAGATTCGAGGGACCGGACCTCCGTTCGAATGATTCCTTTCTCAGTTCTCGATCTCGCGCCCGTCCTTGAAGGAGGCTACGCAGCCCAGGCGTTCCGCAATTCAGTGGACCTCGCGCGTCATGCTGAAGCCTCCGGCTACGAGCGGTACTGGCTGGCAGAGCACCACAACATGCCAGGCATCGCCAGCGCAGCCACGTCGATCGTCATCGGACACGTCGCGGCGGCCACGTCACGTATTCGTGTGGGTTCGGGCGGCATCATGCTTCCCAACCACTCGCCGCTCGTCGTGGCGGAGCAGTTTGGCACCCTGGCGTCGCTCTTTCCCGGCAGGATCGATCTCGGCCTGGGCCGCGCTCCGGGTACCGACCCGGTCGCGTCACAAGCTCTGCGACGGAGTCTGTCGTCCGACCCGAATGCGTTCGGCCGCGACGTCGTCGAGCTCCTGGCGTACTTCCGGCCTGCCGTGCCGGGTCAGCGTGTGCAGGCGGTGCCCGGGGCAGGCTTGAATGTTCCTGTCTGGATTCTGGGATCGAGCATCTTCGGATCGCAGGTGGCGGCAGAGCTCGGGCTGCCCTATGCGTTTGCGTCGCACTTCGCCCCCGCGCTGCTGGATGATGCGCTGGCGCTCTATCGCAGCAGTTTTCAGCCCTCGATCTATCTGGATCGGCCCCACGTGATGGTGGCGCTGCAGATGTGTGCGGCGGATACGGACGCCGAGGCGGACCTCCTGTTCACCTCGGTGCTTCAGGCGTTCAGGAACCTGCGGCGAGGAAATCCCGGACTTCTGCCTCCGCCCCGTGCGGATGTCGAGGCGACGCTCGCACCTCATGAGCGGGAGGAGCTCGCTCGCGCGTTCTCGTGTGCGGTCATCGGAGGACCCGACACCGTGAGGCGAGGGCTGCAGGCGATGCTGGATCGTACGCGCGCCGACGAGATGATCCTCGCCTGTCAGATCTTCGATCACGCGGCGCGTCTTCGCTCGTACGAGATCGCCGCGCAGGCGCGCGCGGCGCTCGTGACCTGACCGCAGTTCGACGCGCTAGCGCGCCGTCCCTTCGATTGGGGCAACCGCGCCGGACGGACATCCGGTCGGCTCGATCCCAAGCGACACGCGGGACGCGCAGCGAATCAACGCGGTTTCGCCAGGCCCCTGGAAGAAGTGATAGCCCTCACGGCTGCGCCACGCCATCGGTCCACCCACGACGCGTCCCGACTTGATGATTGAATCGCGCGCGCGGGACACCAGAGCCTCGTACCCCGCATCGCCCTGACGCAGTCCGGAGAAGCTGCCGAGATCGGTGCTCGCGATGAAGACGACGTCGATGCCGGGGACGGACGCGATCTGGCTGGCGAGATCGACTCCAGCCGGGTTCTCGATCATGGCGACCACCATGATGTTGTCGTTCGCGGTCTGCCGGTAGCTCGATCCCCACAGCGCTCCGTACTGTCCGCCACCCTGGCTGCGGCGCCCCACGGGAGGGTACTTCGCAAAGCGGACGGCCGCCTGCGCCTTCTCGACCGTGTCCACCATGGGAACGATGATGCCCAGCGCGCCGATGTCCGCGGCCTTCTGGATGTCGCCTTCCGTCGCGTCCGGCACACGGATGAATGGAATCGCCGGTGCGCCGGGACACGTGATGAGCATGCGCGCGACGTCCTGGTAGGTGAGTGGACTGTGCTGCATCTCGATCCAGGTGAAATCGAAGCCGCCATTCGCAACGGCGCAGTACACCCCGGGATCGGGGATCGAGACGGTGCCGCCGACGACCTGCTGGCCCTTGGCCAGCTTGGTCTTGACGGTGTTGTACGGCGATGCCGGCGGATTCGCCTGTGCCTGCACGTACTGCAGCGACGTCAGGGCGATGCCGGCGGCGAGCAGACTGGCTAGAGCGGCGCGCTTGGCGATCATCACGGCCCTCCTGGGAGAGCCAGAGTCTCGCACAGCGACATGCTGAACGCCAGTCAGCTCGATGGATTGCTAGCCGATGAGGCGATTGCGGCCGGCGGCCTTGGCGCGATACAGCGCTTCGTCCGCCTGCGCGAGGAGACTCTCGGGCTCGGAGTTGGCACCGACCCCGGCGATCCCTGCGCTGAGCGTCACGCACAGGCTGACCCCGGCCGCCTCCACGGGTCGGCCCGAGACGACGTCGAGGGCGCGCTGGATGATGGGCCGGGCGGCGGGAACGGTGCTTCCAGTGAGGAGGACGAGGAATTCCTCGCCGCCGTAGCGACCGAGCTGGTCGTACTTCCGCAGCACCGACTGCATCCGCTGCGCGGCCTCCCGCAGCACGACGTCTCCCGTGGCGTGCCCGTGCGTGTCGTTCACCTGCTTGAAGTGATCGAGGTCCGCCATCGCCACCGTGAGCGGCATGTGTTCGCGCTTGGCGCGGTGGAGCTCGCGGTCGAGCGTGTCGAGAATCGTCCCGCGATTCCAGAGACCCGTGAGCTGGTCGTGACTCGCCTCGTGACGGAGATCTTCGTGCGCCTTGAGCAGCTTTTCCTGGAGCGCGATCACGCGGCCGCCACAACGCAGCCTCGCGCGCAGTTCGACCAGGTCGAAGGGCTTGGTCAGAAAGTCGTCGGCTTCTGCGTCGAGTCCCGTTTCACGATCCTCGCGCCGGTCACGGGCCGTCAGGACGATCAGATAGACGTACGGTCCCGGTTCCTGCCGGAGCATCCGGCACACCGTCAGACCGTCTGCGCCCGGCATCATCCAGTCGAGAATCGCGAGCTTCGGGCCGTCGGGCTGCCTGAGCCTGGCGAGGGCGTCGGTGCCGTTCGATACCGCGACGACCTCGTGACCGTGCCGCACGAGCGTCCCCTCGAGGAGGCGTCTCGCCACCGGGTCGTCGTCTGCAATCAGAATCCGCATGCGGTCTTCGCTGGCATATATCGGCCGCAGTCGGTTCGAGACCCAGCACAGGATTTCGCAGCTGCAGCATCGGGGGCGCCGAGCCGAAACCCCGGGGAAGGAACAGGCGTACGTGTGTTCACGCGGCCTGCGTCCATCCAAAGAGGTACTGCGTCCTGACCCTTCGACAGCCTGTGGCGTTCACTCGACTGGCCGCCGCCTGCGCGCTCGTTGCAATCCTGGGCATCGCCCGTCCGGCACCTGCCCAGCCGACCGCGACCGAGGAGTCCGTGATCGCGGCATTCCTTCTCAATTTTGCGCGCTTCACTGAATGGCCCGCCGATGCCATTTCGGGCGGCGCGCCGCTCGTGATGTGTGTCGCGGACCAGCGAGTCGCCGCTGCGCTGGAGACTGCAGCCCGCGGCCGCCAGGTCGACGGTCGCCGCCTCGATATCAGGCGCGTCGAGCCAGACGTATCGCTGAGACCGTGTGCGGTGCTCTTCGTCGGCCGGAACGCCGCAGACACGTTGCCAGAGATTCTGGCGGCGCTCGCCGGCACGAGCGTGCTGACGGTGAGCGACGCCGAGTCGTTCGCCGAGCGCGGCGGCGTCATTCAGTTGTTCGTGGAGGACGGACGGATGCGCTTCGCGATCAACGTGCAGGCGGCAAAGGCGGCCCGCCTCGCATTGAGCGCGCAGCTGCTCAGCCTGGCGCGAATCGTCGGGAAGCAGGCGGAGCAGTGATCCGGCACACCGGAGTGGAGAAGCAGTGATGTTCACGCAATTACACGCGAGCCGACGCTGGATTCGAGCCGTAGCGTTCACCGGACTGATTGCGGCGGCCTCGCCGCTGCCGGTGTCCGCGCAGCAGCCGGACCTGGCGTCGCTGAGCCTG
>JBFWPD010000025.1:0-16990 GCA_050250175.1 Vicinamibacterales bacterium | reverse complement strand
GAAGCCGATCGTGCGCTCCTGTGCTTCGCCGCCGGGAAATGCGAGGGCGCGAGTGCGGAGGAACTGGCGCCGGAGCGTCTCATCTCGACGCTTGGCGGCCTGAAGGATCTTTCCGTGGAGTGTCTCGAGGTCGTGCTGCATGCGCTTGAGTGTCGAGCGTGCGGCGCCCTCGAGCGTCGCATCGACCGCAGGCACGACCTCGATGAGCCTGGCCATCCTGGACTCGACCGACGCCAGGGCGTCCGCGAACGACGCGTCCACCTCGGGCGGCATCTGCTGCTGCAGCAGGTCGTTCAAGGCCGCTTCGTCCTGCGCATGCAGCGCTTCGAGCGGCATCTCGTTCTTCATGAGGAACTTCATTCCGCCCGAATCGAGAATCGTGGCCGACGCCCGGGGATAGAGCAGGGGCATTGGCACGCCGAAGTGCTGATAGACGTCGCGCAGCTGACACAGGTAGGCGAGCTCGTTGGGGCCCGCGACGTAACACACCGTCGGGAAGAGCGTGTCCTGGACGATGGGACGGAGCAGGACGTTCGGGCTGAAACGGGACGGCTGCTGGTCGGCCTCCCGGAGCAGTTCGTCCGATGCGAAGGGACGATCGCCGGCGACGAACGATCCATCCTTGCGCTTGATGGCGTGACGTCCGCCGTCCAGACGAAAGAGCCCCAGGCCATCCTCGCTGGGCTGCACCTGCGCGTGATAGCCGCTGGCTTCGAGCGTCGCTCCGGCCTTCCCTGCAAGCGACGCGGAGGCGCCCGGCGTGGAGAGCTCGCGGACGAACACCGCGCGGGCGAGCGGCTTGGCTGCCGCGTCCGACGCGTCGTACACAACGAGGCCCTGTGTCCCGAGCGTTCGTTCGAGCCAGCGTCCGAACGCTTCCGCCATGCCGGTGCCTTGCGTGTAGGCGTTTCGCAGCGAGGCCATCACCTCCGCGCGGAACTCGGTGCCGGGCAGCGTCTGCTCGAGCGCATCGAGCGCCGCGTCGATGGATCCGTCGAGTGCAATCGCACCGACGGGCGTGGCATCCCCGGAGGTTTCCGGCAGCGCGATCTCGCGGGGAGTCAGCGACTCGTCGAAGACCGTGGTCGTGCGGACTTCGTTCCAGTCGTGATCCTCGGCGTCGATCCAGAAGACAGCGACGGCCGGCACACCGTGCTCGCTGCTCACCTGGCGCGCCAGCTTGATCGCGGTGAGCGCCTTGAGCAGCGTGAAGAGCGGCCCGCCGAAAAGACCCGCCTGCTGTCCGGTCACGACCGCCACGGTCTGCGGGTTGGCGAGAGCGGCGCCTGCCTCGCGCGCAGCAGGCGGCGCGTTCCGCCGCTCCTGCTGTGCCGCAAGCACGTCGGCGATCGCGCGCCGATCCCGCGTGTGGACACGCGCTCTGGCGATGGCGTCCGCCCATGCGGCGCGATCGGCCGGGTTGCCGGCGAAGAAGGGCGCCACCGCCGGAAAGTCGGAGCCGTAGTCGGCGGCCAGTCGCCTGATCCCCGGCAGACGCCGCAGGTCGACGGCGAAACGCGACCCGGTATCGTGCGGTGTCTGGCGCGGAGAAGTGGACGAGTCAGACGCGTGCGTGGGATGAGCGGACACTGACGCTTACTCTCTCAGGAATTGCAGCCGGGGCGCAAGGCGCGCACGCGGCTGAACGGGCGTTCAACGCATTGAACCGCCTGCGGTTCAGTGTTACGATCACATGCCTCTCCCCGAGGAGTATCCCGCTGAACACAGACGCTTCCGCGTATGCGCCGCCTGACGCTTTCGGGCCGTTTCGCGTGCGCCATGCGATTGGCGCGGGCGCGCTTGGCCCGGTCTTTCGCGCACACGAAGCCGACGCGGATCGCGACGTTGCCGTCAAGCTGTTCCGCCTCGATCTTCCGCCCGAGCGCGCGCACGAACTGGTCGGGCAGTTCGACCGTCTCATTGCCGCAGGGCTCGCGCATCCCGCGCTCGTTGCGCCCGTTGCGTCGGGCATCGCGGGGACGCAGGCGTATCTGGTCGAAGAGCTCGTGGCCGGCGACTCTCTCGACGTCGTGCTGCGCGATCGCGCGATCTCGTCGCCTGCCGACGCGCTGCGGGTCGTGACCCAGATTGCCGCCGCGCTCGACGCCGCGGCTGCGCGCGGGCTCTTTCACGGGTCGCTTCATCCGCGCGATGTGCTGGACGCGGACGGCGATTCGGTCAGGCTCACCGGGATCGGCATCGCGCAGGCTCTCGAAACCGTCGCCGCCGCGGTGCCCGTTCGCAGACCGTACGCCTCTCCCGAGCGCGTCACCGGCGTGCGATGGGATCGTCGCGCCGACGTGTTCAGTCTTGCAGCGCTGGCGCACGAGATGCTGTGGGCGCGGCGCCTGACCGGCGTCGGCGAGCAGGCGGCGAGTGCATTGGACGAGGTCACCGGCGGCGATCTCAATGCGCTCCGCCGCGTCTTCGCGCAGGGCCTGGCACCGAGTCCCGGCGATCGGTTCGAGACCGCCGGCGCGTTCTCGGCGACGCTCAGCGAATGCTTTGGCGCCGTCGGGCACGCCGCCATCAGAGCGTCAGCGCCACCGAGACGGCGAACACCCGTCGATGTCCGTCCAACGCCGGAGCGGGTCCAGCTGCCCAGTCCTGAAGAGCCGCGACTGCCTCTCGACGACAGCGCGCCCGTTGCGCCGATTGCGAAGGCACAAACGTCCGCGCCGGCACTCCCGACGCCTTCGATGCGGGCGCCGAAGACGCCTGCGCCGGTCGCGACTCGCCTGATCAAGGAACGGCCTGTCGAATCGCCGCTCGCTCCCGTGAGGGTCGAGGTGGCCGCACCGCCGGCGGAGGATCTGCCGCTTGGACGCCGCAATCGTGGCGCCGCGCGCGCGACCGAACTTCTCACGCAGCCTGAGCGTCCGCTGCCCATCGTACTTCCTGCTCCGCCCGCGGACCGCGATCGCTCGGGCTTCCTGTCGCTCGGATTGACTGCGGCCGTCTTCCTTGCCGTCGGATTTGCGGGCGGCTACTGGGTGGCGAGCTGGAGCGCCCGCCCGGCCGCGAATGGCATGTCTGCGGTGACGTCCATGAACGACGCCGCGTCGGCGAATCAGGACACGGTACTCCCGGGCGCGAATGTTGCGGCCGCTTCGCCCGTGAATGAAAGCACCACGGCCGCAGCGCCGGTCGTACCTCCGGAACCCGCGCCCGAGCCTCCGGCGATCGCCGCTCAGGCCGCGCCAACGCCTGCACCCGCACCTGTACCGGCCGAGGTGACGGCACGAGACGTCGCACCGCCGCGGCCGGCTGCACCGGCGCCTCGCCCGGCGGCGGCTCCGCCCGCTCGTCCCGCGCCGGTCGTTCCCGGCGTCCTGCAGGTTGACTCGCGGCCGAGCGGTGCAGAAGTGTTCGTCGATGGCCGCTCGCGCGGCCGCACGCCGCTGCAGATCGAAGGCGTGCCGGTGGGCGATCACGGCGTGCGTCTCGCGCTCGAAGGCTATGTCGAATGGCTCGCTGCGGTGCAGATCACGTCAGGCGGACGGCACCGCGTGGCAGCGTCACTCGAGCCGCGGAACTAGCGGGACTGACGTTTGAAATCTGGTGACTTGGGAATCTCGTAACTGGGGCTAGCTTGAACGCACTTCTCGTCCTCGAAAACGGCACCATCTTCCGCGGCACAGCAGCCGGCGCCCTCGGCGAAACGGGCGGGGAAGTGGTGTTCAACACCAGCATGACCGGCTATCAGGAGGTCCTCACGGATCCGTCCTACTCGGGACAGATCGTGACGATGACCTGCGCCGAAATCGGCAACTACGGCGTGTCGGACGACGACGTGGAATCGCGGAAGCCGCATGTGGCCGGCTTCATCATTCGCGACGAGTCGCCGGTGGCGAGCAACTGGCGGGCCGAAGGCACGCTGCGCGAATATCTCGCCGCCAACGACATCGTCGCGATCTCCGACATCGATACGCGTGCGCTGACGCGCATCCTGCGGTCGAGCGGCGTGATGCGCGGCGTGATCGCGACCGGCGACGGGTTGGACGAGGCCGCACTCGTCGCGAAGGCCAACGCGCTGCCGAGGATGGAAGGATCCGACCTCGTGACGGTCGTGACCTCCGAGAGCGCGTTCGACTGGCCCGAAGAGGATCCGGACGAGTTCGGCATCGAGCCTGGCCGCCGCGCCAGGCGGCGCCTGAAGATTGCGGCGTACGACTTCGGCATGAAGTGGAACATCATGCGCCGCCTCAGCGCGCATGGATGCGACGTGCGCGTGTACCCGGCATCGACGCCGGCGGCTGAAGTGCTCGCGACGAAGCCCGACGGCGTGTTCCTGAGCAACGGCCCGGGCGATCCCGCGCCGCTGACCTACGCGATCCAGAACACGAAGGCCGTGGTCGATGCGAACGTGCCGCTCTTTGGCATCTGTCTCGGTCACCAGATTCTCGGGTTGGCGCTTGGCGGCGACACCTACAAGCTGAAGTTCGGTCACCGCGGCGCGAATCACCCGGTGAAGAAGCTCGCGACCGGCAAGATCGAGATCACGTCGCAGAACCATGGGTTCGCCGTGAGTCCCGACTCGCTGCCGGCCGGCGTCGAGGTCACGCACAGGAATCTGTACGACGGTACGGTCGAAGGACTCAGGCATACGTCACATCCCGCCTTCTCCGTGCAGTACCATCCGGAGGCGTCGCCTGGTCCGCACGACGCCGACTATCTGTTCCAGGACTTCATCGATCTGATTGAAGAACGGCGACGGTGATCCTCATAGATGCCCAAGCGCACTGACATCCGGCGGGTTCTGGTCCTCGGCTCCGGTCCGATCGTGATCGGACAGGCGTGCGAGTTCGACTATTCGGGATCGCAGGCCTGCAAGGCGCTGCGCGCGGAAGGTCTCGAGGTGGTGCTGGTCAACAGCAACCCGGCCACCATCATGACCGACCCCGAGCTGGCCGATCGCACGTACGTCGAGCCGCTGACGGTCGAGTTCGTCGAAGCCATCATCGACAAGGAGCGTCCGGACGCCATTCTGCCGACGGTCGGCGGGCAGACGGCGCTCAACCTCGCTGTCGATCTCGCCAATGCCGGCGTGCTCGAGAAGTACGACGTCAAGCTGATTGGCGCGTCCATCGAAGCCATCAAGGTCGCCGAGGACCGGCTGCTGTTCAAGGACGCGATGCGCGAGATCGGCCTCGACGTGCCGCGAAGCGGCCTCGCGCGCACGCCGGCCGAAGCCAACGAGCTCGCCGCCACCCTGGGATTCCCGGTGGTCATCCGGCCGTCGTTCACGCTCGGCGGCGTCGGCGGCGGCATCGCGTACAACGTCGATGAGTTCCGCGAGATCTCGGAGCGCGGCCTCGAGCTCAGCCCCGTGCACGAGGTGCTGATCGAGGAATCGGTCATCGGCTGGAAAGAGTTCGAGCTCGAAGTGATGCGCGACGTCGCGGACAACTTCGTCGTCATCTGCTCCATCGAGAACATCGATCCGATGGGGGTGCACACCGGCGACAGCATCACGGTGGCGCCGATCCTGACGCTGAGCGACAAGGAGTATCAGCGGATGCGGGACGCCGCCCGGCGGATCATCGGGCGTGTGGGTGTCGAAACCGGCGGCTCGAACATCCAGTTCGCGGTCAATCCAGCCGACGGCCGCATGGTCGTGATCGAGATGAATCCGCGCGTGTCCCGCTCGTCGGCGCTCGCCTCGAAGGCGACCGGCTTCCCGATCGCGAAGATCGCCGCCAAGCTTGCGCTCGGCTATCACCTCGACGAGATCCCGAACGACATCACGCGGACCACGCCGGCCTCCTTCGAGCCCACCATCGACTACGTGGTCGTCAAGATCCCGCGCTGGAACTTCGAGAAGTTCCCGCAGGCCGATCGGACGCTGACGACGCAGATGAAGTCGGTGGGCGAGGCCATGGCCATCGGACGGACCTTCAAGGAAGCGTTCATGAAGGGCGTCCGATCGCTCGAGCTCGGTCGCACCGGCCTGCTGTTCTCGGGTGTCGAACAGGATCGAGTCGAAGGCGCGTCCGAGGCCGGTCACGCCGAGGACGACGTGGCGCTCAGGAAGCGCCTTGCCGTTCCGAGTGATCGACGGATGTGGGATCTGTTCCGCGCGCTCGGCCGCGGCTGGAGCATCGAGGACCTGCACGACATCACCAAGATCGACCGCTGGTTCCTCCGTCAGTTCGCCGAGATCCGGGATCTGCGTCGTCAGGTCAGCGACGGCGGCATCGACGCGCTCGACGAGCCGATGATGCGCAAGGTGAAGCGCGCTGGCTTCGGCGACGTCGAACTGGCGCTCGCCGCCAAGACGACCGAGCAGCGGATCCGCGAGCGCAGGGAAGAACAGGGTCTCGCGCCGAACTACAAGCGGGTCGATACGTGCGCGGCGGAGTTCGAGTCGTTCACGCCGTATCTGTACGGGGCCTACGAGGACGCCTGCGAGTCGAACCCGAACGCGCGGGACAAGGTCGTGATCCTCGGGAGCGGGCCCAACCGCATCGGCCAGGGGATCGAGTTCGACTACTGCTGCTGTCACGCGGCCTTCGCGCTTCGCGAAGAAGGCCTCGAGACGGTGATGATCAACTGCAATCCCGAGACCGTTTCGACCGACTACGACACCGCCGATCGCCTCTACTTCCAGCCGCTCACCTACGAAGACGTGATGGCGGTCATCGAGAAGGAGCGCTCGGCGGGCGGAAAGGTGTCCTGCCTGGTGCAGTTCGGCGGTCAGACGCCTCTGAAGCTTGCGTTGTCCCTTCAGGATGCCGCTGTCCCGATTCTCGGGACCTCGCCCGACTCGATCGACCTGGCCGAAGATCGTGAGCGGTTTGCCGCGCTTCTCGCCGACCTGAACATCACGCAGCCGGCGAGCGGGATCGCGCGCTCGCGGGAAGAAGCGCGAAACGTCGCGACGTCGATCGGCTTCCCGGTGGTCGTGCGTCCCTCGTACGTCCTCGGTGGACGCGCGATGGCGATCGTCTACGACATGGGTGCGCTCGACCGCTACATGACGCACGCGGTCGATGCGTCGGAAGAGCACCCCATCCTGATCGATCGCTTCCTCGAGGATGCGTTCGAGTTCGATGTGGACGCGGTGGCCGACCCGACGGGTGCCGTCGTGATCGGCGGCGTGATGGAGCATATCGAGGAGGCGGGAATTCACTCCGGCGACAGTTCGTGCGTCGTCCCCCCGTTCATCTGCCCGGAGCGTCACCTCAACACGATTCGCGACTACACGCGCCGCATCGCCCGGGCGCTCAAGGTCGTGGGGCTCATGAACGTGCAGTACGCCCTGAAGGACAACGTGGTATACGTCCTCGAGGTGAATCCCCGCGCGTCGCGCACGGTACCCTATCTGTCGAAGGCCAGCGGCGTGCCGCTCGCCAAGATCGCCGCAAAGGTCATGGCGGGACGGACGCTCGCCGAGCTCGGCCTCACCAGGGACATCGAGGTCGCCGGCGTCTTCGTGAAGAGCCCGGTGTTCCCCTTCGTGCGCTTCCCTGGCGTCGACACCATCCTCGGACCCGAGATGAAGTCCACCGGAGAAGTGATGGGCGGCGCCGCGAGCTTCGGCGTCGCCTTCGCCAAGGCGCAGCTCTCGGTCGGACAGCGGCTGCCGGACAGCGGCACGGCCTTCCTCAGCGTCAACAACGACGACAAGGCGAACCTGCTGCCAATCGCCCGCGATCTCTCGGAGCTCGGATTCCGTCTGCTCGCGACTCGCGGGACCGCGGCCTATCTGCGCGCGTACGGCCTCGAGGTCGATCTGGTCTTCAAGGTCAACGAAGGACGCCCCAATGTCGCTGACGAGATCGTCAACGGCACGGTCCATCTCGTCGTCAACACGCCGCTCGGCCGCGAGTCGTTCTTCGACGATCGCGCGGTGCGCCGCGCCGCGATGATGCAGGAGATTCCCTGTATCACGACGTTGACGGGCGCCGCCGCCGCGGTCAGCGCCATCCGCGCCATGCGGAACCAGGGCGTTGGCGTCCGGGCGCTGCAGGACTACTACGCAGGAATTGCCGCGGGTCACGCGTAGACTGCGTTCTTTTTCTACATCCTGACACTCTCGCCGAGGGCAATCGCTCCGCTCTCTTGACCCGATCCGGCTGACGCGCTGTTTGCAGGCACGGCGGCATGCGCGTCGTCGCTGCTGTTCCTGCCGTTGGCTTGCTCGCCGGCGCGGCCGCGGGCCTGATCGAGCCTGAAACCGCGCGAGCTCCCGTCACCATATCGCTCATCGCCGCTCTCGGCGCTGCGTGGAGTCTCTTCTGGACCAGGCACGTGATCGCCTTTGTCGTCGCAGCGGGCCTGTCATTCACCGCCGGCGGCTGGCTGCTGGCGGCTGACGCGTGGGAGCGTGCATGGAGACCGGACCTTCGAACGGCATTCGAGTCCATCGCCGGACAGCCGCTGGACGAAACGGTCACGGGAGGCGAGGAGCGAGGGCTGCAGGTCGAAGTCGTTGGCACGCTTCGCACCGACGCGACCCGGCGCGAACGGGGTGCATCGCTGCTCGTGGATGTCGAGTCGATCCGCCCGACCTCCGAGTCGCCTGGCCGGCCGCTGACGGCCACCGGCGGCGCGTCGCTCAATGTTGGCGGGGAGCTGATTGCAGAACGCATCGGCGAATGGCGCGCGGGACGCGTGCTGCGCTTCCCCGCGCAGCTGCGACGACCGTCACGCTATCTGAATCCTGGAGTCCCCGATGCAGAGCGTTCCCTTGCGCTGCAGGGCATCACGCTGGTGGGCAGCATCAAGAGCGCGGTGCTCGTCGACCTGGTATCGCGCGGCAGCCTGTTCCAGGAGGCGACCGCGAGTGCACGTGCCCGCGTGCGCGAGATCATCGCCGCGACGGTCGGTCCGTGGAGCACGCGGTCGGCGGCAATCGTCACGGCCATTCTGATTGGCGATCGCGGGGGACTCGACGTTGATCTGCAGCGCAAGCTGCAGGAAGCAGGCACGTATCACGTCATCGCGATCTCTGGCGGCAACATCGCGATTCTCACCGCGGTCATCCTGGGACTGTTCAGGATCGCGGGCGTGCTCAACCGGGCCGCGCTCCTGGCTGCGATCGCGGTGCTGGCGCTGTACAGCCAGGTCGTCGGCGTCGAAGGCGGCCGATCGGTAGAGCGCGCGACGCTCATGGCCATCGTCTATCTGGCCGGGCGGTTGGTCGACGTCCAGGGCATTTCCGCGAACGTCCTTGCCGCGGTTGTCGCCATCCTCGTCGTCTGCCAGCCCCTGGCCATTGCCGACCCCGGGTTTCTCCTGACCTGTGGTGCGACGGCGGGCATCCTCTTCGTCGTTCCGGTCGTCCAGGCGTGGAGGCTCCCGCGCCCGCTCACGCCGATCGTGACGCTGCTCGCCGCGTCGATCGCGGCGGAAGCCGTGCTGATGCCCATCGGCTCGTCGTTCTTCTCCCGCGTCACGTTTGCCGGGCTTCTCCTGAACTTCGTCGCGGTACCTCTCATGGCGGTCGTTCAAGTCGCCGGCATGGCGGTCGTGCCGCTCGCAGGGCTGCTGCCGTCGTCGGCGGCCATCGTCGGCTGGATTGCTCACATGGGGGCCGAGGGCCTCGTCCGATCGGCCGATCTCGTGGATGTCGCGCCGTGGCTGACGTGGCGAATCGTGCCCCCGTCCGTGCCGGGGCTCGTCGTCTACTACGCCTGTCTCTGTGTCACGGTGTGGCTCTGGCACCGGCGTCGAGAGGCGTCTGGTCATCTCGAGTCGGCCGCTGCGCGTCGCATCAGACTCGTGGCCTCGACGGGTGTCGCGTGCGCCTCGCTCTGGATTCTCGCGGAGCCCTGGTCGCTCATTGGTCAGCGGACGGACCGTCTCCGCGTGACGTTCCTTGACGTGGGTCAGGGCGACGCGACCCTCGTCAGGTTCCCGCGCGGGGACACGATGCTCGTCGATGCCGGCGGCCTTGCGGCGTCGTCGTTCGACATCGGCGACCGTGTCGTCGCGCCCGTCCTGCGTCACGCAGGAGTGCGGCGCCTCGGCACGGCGGTGCTCTCGCACGCGCATCCCGATCACGCAGGTGGGATGCCGTCGGTCATTCGGGAGTTTCGTCCCCGGGATGTCTGGGATGGCGTACCGGTCCCGCCGTTCGGTTTCTGGAACGAGCTCCGGACGCTTGCGGCGGACGTGGGCGCGCGATGGACCACCGTCCAACGGCGTGATCGGGTGGTCGTCGATGACGTCGAGGTCATCGTCTATCATCCGCCGCTCCCTGACTGGCAGCGCCAGGACGTCAGGAACGACGACTCGATCGTGCTGGAGCTGCGGTGGGGAAGCGTGTCCATCGTCCTCCCAGGCGACGTGGGGCGCGAGGTCGAGGCCGAGATCGAGGCGATGTTCGAGCCGGCGCCCGTTCGTGTGCTCAAGGTTCCGCATCACGGGAGCCTCACGTCCAGCAGCCCCGAGTTCCTGCGCGTGCTCCGGCCGGGAGTTGCGATCGTCAGTGCCGGAAGAGGGAACGCCTATGGCCATCCGGCTCCGGCCGTCCTGGAACGCTACCGGGAGGCAGGGGCGGAGGTGTTCAGGACGGATCTGGATGGGGCCGTCTCAATCTCAACGGATGGACGGCACGTGGAGGTTGCGGGTTACACGGGTCGGAGGCTGACGCTAGCGCTTCATTGAGCATTCCTTTGGTGTCGAGACACGAAGACTCCAACACGAAGACACGAAGTCACGAAGTCACGAAGTCACGAAGTCACGAAGTCACGAAGTCACGAAGACTCTCAATAGAACGCTCGCACGACACGAGACGGTCGAGGAGAAACGAACATGTTGCGGCTTCCTTCGACGCTGCCGGCGGATCTCGAGACGCTTGCGCACCGAACAATCGGGTGCTGCCTCAACGTCCATCGAGCTCTTGGTCCTGGCCTTCGCGAGGTGAGCTACGTGCGTGCGGTCGCAATCGAGCTCGAGGTCGAGGGGATTCCGTTCGAGAGGGAGAAGACCTTCACGGTTCGCTATCGGGGCCAGCTGCTCTGTCAGCAGCGCGTCGATCTCCTCGTGGCCGACAGCCTCGTTCTGGAGGTCAAGGTGGTCGAGATCCTGGCACCAGTCCATGCGGCCCAGGTTCTCAGTTACCTTCGGATTGCAGAACTCCGTCTGGGTCTGCTCGTGAACTTCAACGTTGCGGTGCTTCGTCAGGGGGTGAAGAGGATCGCCCTCTGAGCGTTTGCGGCGTATCTGAGCTTGCCGGTCCGGCTTCTCGTCGGCGAGCCCCTGGTGGTTGTCATGCCCGAGTGTCTTCGTGCCTTCGTACCTTCGTGCCTTCGTGTCTTCGTGTCTTCGTGTTCGTGCCTTCCTTGTCGTTCCTGTTCCCGTTCTACTTCGTGTCTCGTCCCCGCTGGATCTCCGCTGTTTTCACCGCTCTCCACTCCCTCTCGAGATCCTCGATGCTCATTTCCCTCATCTGCCTCTCAGACGCCGCGATCCGCCGCTCCATTGCCTGGAACCTTTCGGTGAACTTGTCGTTCGCCTTCCGCAACGCGCCCTCCGGTTCGATCCCCATCTTTCGCGACAGGTTCGCAATCGCGAACAGCAAGTCGCCCATCTCCTCCTCGGCGCGCTCCGCATCCATGCGTTCCGCCGCAACCACCTCCTCCAGTTCGTCGATCTCCTCCCGGATCTTCCCGA
The DNA here is from genome assembly GCA_050250175.1 of Vicinamibacterales bacterium. Classification (GTDB taxonomy): domain Bacteria; phylum Acidobacteriota; class Vicinamibacteria; order Vicinamibacterales; family CAVVIG01; genus JBFWPD01. Next base: position 5,368 of record JBFWPD010000025.1, on the reverse strand, counting down.
CGATGTCGGCTGCGCGCTCCCAGTCGAAGCCGGTCGCGGCCGCGCGCTTCCCGATCTTGTAGGCGCGCAGCATCGCGGGGAGGCTTCGCGGCACACCTGTCAGCGCTGACGCCTCCTTGCCGTCCTGCACCCGCTCGCTGGCCTTCTGTGCGTCCCAGCGGGACAAGGCGGCTTCAGCGGACGGAGCCCGCTCGCGCGAATCGGCATCGTGCATCCGGCCATCACGCTGGAAGACGTGCGGATGGCGGCGCACGAGCTTGTCCGCCGCGTACTGCACGGCGTCGGCGACGTCGAAGGCGCCACGCTCGGACGCGATTTGCGCGAGGAACACGCCCTCGAAGATGTGGTCGCCGACCTCCTCACGCAGCGCATCGAGGTCGTCGCGCTCGATGGCGTCCACGACTTCGTAGGCTTCCTCGAGCACATAGTGGACGAGCGATTGCAGCGTCTGCTCGCGGTCCCACGGACACCCCTCGGGTGTCCGGAGCGCGGCCATGATCGCGACGAGGCGGCCGAATGCGGTGGAGGGCTCGGACATTTGGTAATTGGGTAATCTGGGAATCTGGTGACTGGTTTCTGGAAATTTGCCGATTTGCCGATTGGGTGATTGGGAGTAGTCTGAGTCGACTGGCCGCCCAATCACCCAATCACTAGATTACCCAATTACCAAATCCTCCATGACCTCGTCTCTTTCGTTCACCGGCTTCGTCCTGTCGCTTGCGAGCACGGCCGCGATTCACTTCGGCGACATTCCAGATCCGATGACCGGCACGACGGCCTTGCCGAACCTCGACGGTGCGTCGCAGATGATCGAGATTCTGGCGCTGCTCGAAGAGAAGACGCGCGGCAATCTCACTGCCGAAGAGCGGCAGGTGCTGGAGCAGGTGCTCTTCGAGCTGCGCATGCGGTACGTCGAGGCGGCGGGTTCGGAGAAGCGGATTATTGAGCCTTAAGGTCACGCTGCTCGGCACGGGCACCTCGCATGGGGTGCCGATGATCGGGTGCACGTGCGCCGTGTGTCAGTCGCCGGACCCGCGCGACCGGCGAACGCGGCCTTCGATTCTCATCGAGCTGTCGGACGGCTCTCGAAACGCCGGCGCATCCGCATCGCCGATCGCGTCTGGCGTCCGCAACATCCTCGTAGACACGTCGACGGACCTCAGGGCCCAGGCCCTCACGCACGGGGTGTCGCGCGTGGACGCGATCCTGTATACGCACAGCCACGCGGATCATATCCTCGGTCTCGACGAGATCCGCCGCTTCAACGTGATGCAGCGCGCGGCGATGCCGTGCTTTGCGGACGAGCGCACGGCCGCGGATCTGCGCCGCACCTTCGCGTACATCTTTGCGCCGCCCGATGAGCCGGGCGGCGGCATCCCGCAGGTCGCGCTCTTTCGTATCGGCGGACCCTTCACGCTGGGCGGTGTGGAGATCGTCCCCGTACCGCTGCTGCATGGACGCCGTCCGATCCTCGGCTTCCGCGTCGGAAGCTTTGCGTACCTCACCGATTGCAGCCGGGTTCCCGATGAGTCGTGGCCGCTGCTCGACGGGGTGAAGACGGTCGTCGTCGACGCGTTGCGCGAGCGGCCGCATCCCTCGCACTTCAACGTCGCCGACGCGCTCGCTGTCGTCGAACGGCTGCAGCCCGACCGCGCCTGCTTCACGCACATCTGCCATGACCTGCCGCACGCAGCGACGTGCGCTCGACTGCCTGCCGGTGTGGAGTTGGCCTATGATGGGCTGGTCTTGGCCAATCTCTCCTGATGGACGTTGTCTACTTCCCGGACGATGCGCGGCCGGCCAGGTGGACGCAGCCGGTGCTTGCGCTCGGCAACTTCGACGGCGTGCACCGGGGCCACCGGAAGATTCTGGATCGCGTGAGACGCGTCGCAAGCGAGCGGAACGCCACTGCGCTCGTGATGATGTTCGACCCGCATCCTCCTCGTATCGTTCGCCCTGACAAAGCGCCGCCGCTGCTGATGACGACGGCCCAGAAGCTCGAGGCGATCGAAGAGGCCGGGCTTCATGGCGCAGCGATGGTGCGCTTCACGCCGGAGCTCTCGCAGTGGGATCCCGAGACGTTCGTGCGCACGGTGCTGGTCGACTGGGTCCGCGTCGCCGAAGTGTGGGTCGGTGCCAACTTCCTGTTCGGCCACGATCGCGCCGGGACGTTCTCGATGCTGCGGCACCTGGGCGCGCAGTTCGGATTCAAGGCGGAGAAGATCGATCCGGTGCGCTACCGCGAGTTCGTGGTGAGCAGCACACGCGTCCGCCGGCTCGTGTCCGAAGGCCGGGTGGACGAAGCGGGCGCGCTCCTGGGCCGGCAGTACTTCATCGACGGGACCGTCGTCCACGGCGACGGCCGCGGGCGCTCCATCGGATTTCCGACGGCCAATCTCTGCACCGACAACGAGCTGCTGCCGCCCAACGGCGTCTACGCGACGACGGCGACGATTCGGGGCGTCGCACGAGCCTCGGTGACCAACATCGGCGTCCGGCCGACCGTGGACCAGTCGGGGGCGAGGACCATAGAGACGCACCTGTTCGGCATCGACCGGGATCTCTACGGATCGACCGTCCGCGTGGGCTTTGTCAAGCGACTGCGTGACGAACGTGCCTTCCCGTCGGTAGACGCTCTGCGTGCCCAGATCGCCGCCGATTGCGACAGGGCGCACGTGCTCTTCGATCGCCTTTCACTATAAAATCGCGCCTTGTGGCCGCCAAGTGTTTCACCTTCGCGCTCGACTGCTCGGTAGTGTCGGCGCCACCCGAGATGTTGCACGACCTGTCGGTCCATGTGCTCGGCTATTGCGGGTGCCCTGACGACGCCTGTCGCAGGACAGCGGAGGCGGTGGTCGCCGCCGTTGTCGAAGCTGCAGAATCCGGCATCCAGGCGCTCGGGCTGACCTTCGAGTCGGATGCCGCGACGCTCGTCATCATCCTCTCGTCCGGAGAGCGTGAGGTGTGGCGGGTGTCGCACATCGTGTCCTGATCCCCCATTTTGATGCGGCTCTACAACACGCTGTCACGCGCTGAAGAAGCGTTTACCCCGGGCCCTGACAATTCCGTCCGCATGTACACGTGCGGGCTGACTGTCTACGCACGCGGGCACATCGGGAACTTCCGGACGTTCGTCTGTCTCGACGTCCTGCGCCGCGCGCTTCGGTACCTGGAGGGTTATCAGGTGACCGAGGTGATGAACTTCACCGACGTGGACGATCGAACGATCGCCGGGTCGCAGCAGGCGAACCTCGAGTTGCGCGCGTACACCGATCAGTACGTCAATGCCTTCCACGAGGACGCGCGCGCGCTTGGACTCGAGCAGGTCGAGCACATGCCTCGCGCGACGGATCCGGAGAACATCGCCGCGATGGGCGATCTCGTGGCCGCGCTCGATCGCAAGGGGCACACCTATCGCAGCGACGGATCGGTCTACTTCCGCATCGTCACGCTGCCTGGCTACGGGCGGCTCGCCCGGCTCGATCCAGAAGGCATGATGGCGGGCGCTCGAGTCGACAGCGACAACTACAACAAGGACGACGCCCGCGACTTCGTGTTGTGGAAGGCGACCAGGCCGGGTGAGCCGAGCTGGGACGTGGTGGATCCGCCTGGCCGCCCCGGCTGGCACCTCGAGTGCTCGGCGATGGCCCTTCGTCTGCTGGGCGAACCGCCCATCGACATCCATGCCGGCGGCATCGACCTGATCTTTCCGCATCACGAGAACGAGATCGCGCAGAGCGAGGGGGCGACCGGCAAGCCGTTCTCGCGCTTCTGGGTCCACGTCGAGTACCTGCTCGTGGACGACCAGAAGATGTCGAAGTCGCTCGGCAACACCTACACCGTTCCCGACATCATCGCAAAGGGCCATCGTCCGTCCGCGGTCCGCTACCTGCTCCTGTCGGCGCACTACCGCAAGTCGCTCAACTTCACATGGGCGAGCCTCGCGCAGGCGGAGGAATCGCTGCGGCGCCTCACGGATTTTCTGGCGCGGGCCGAAGCGGTCAGTCTCGATGGTTCTCACGGCGAGGTCGCCACCCGTGTGGAAGAGGCGAGAGCGGCATTCGCAGAGGCCATGCGATCGGATCTGAATACGGCCGGAGCGCTCGGCGCGATGTTCGAGCTCGTGCGGTCGCTCAATTTCGCGATCGACGCCGGCACGTTCGGTCGAGGCGATCTGCCCGTCGTCCGCGACGCATTTCACGTGTTCGATCAGGTGCTCGGCATCCTCTCGCTGCGTCGCGCGGAAGAAGAGCAGCCGCCCGTTCCGGTCGAGGAAATCGAGCGGCTGATCGAGGACCGGCACGCGGCACGCCGTCGCCGAGACTTTGCCGCCGCCGACGGGATTCGCGAGGACCTCGCCGCCCGAGGTGTCCTGCTCGAAGACTCGTCCGCCGGCACGCGCTGGAAGCGGAAGTAGCGCAAGTCGTCGATCCGGCATCCGCCCGCCGCCGGATGGTAGTCTGGTGGCAGCGCCTTCGAGCGCGCCATCATGTCGCCCAATCCCCACGACTTCGACCGCGTCCCCGACATCAAGGGACCGCTTCCGGGCCCCAGGGCGCGCGCCATCATCGAACGCGATGCCAAGGTCGTCTCGCCGTCATACACGCGCGGTTATCCCCTCGTCATAGAGCGCGGACTCGGCTCCGTCGTCGAAGACGTCGATGGCAACGTCTTTCTCGACTGTGCGGCGGGTATCGCGGTCGTTTCGACCGGCCACTGCCATCCTGACGTCGTCGCCGCTGTCGAGGATCAATCGAAGCGGTTCCTGCACATGTCGGGGACCGACTTCTACTACGAGCGCCAGGTGCAGCTCGCAGAAGAGATTGCGGCGATTGCCCCGTTCGAGGGAGGCGCGCGATCCTTCTTCGGCAACTCGGGTGCCGAGGCCATCGAGGCGTGCTTCAAGCTCGCGCGTTACAGGACCGAACGGACCGGGGCGATCGCGTTTCTCGGAGCGTTCCATGGCCGAACGCTCGGTGCGCTGTCGCTGACTGCGAGCAAGCCGATCCAGCGCCGCGGCTTCGAGCCGCTCGTTCCTGGCGTCGTGCACACGCCGTTCGCGGACTGCTACCGCTGTCCGGTCGGGCTGAAGCCGGACAACTGTCAGGCTGAATGTCTCGACTATCTCGAACACGAGCTCTTCGGTCATGTCGTCTCGCCAGACGATGTGGCGGCCGTGTTCGTGGAGCCGATCCAGGGCGAAGGTGGCTACGTCGTCGCGCCCGATCAGTTCCTGCAGCGCCTGCGTGCGCTCACGGAGCGGCATGGGATTCTGCTCGTCGCGGACGAAGTCCAGTCGGGAATGGGACGCACCGGGCAGATGTTCGCGATCGAAAAGTCGGGTGTGCAGCCGGACATGGTCGCCATT
>JBFWPD010000024.1:0-17335 GCA_050250175.1 Vicinamibacterales bacterium | reverse complement strand
CAGGTTGCCCGCCCGATCGTGCACGGCGAGGACGTCCAGAGGCTCCATGCGCACGCCCTGATTCGGGAAGACGCTGTACGCGCTCGTCGCCTCGAGGAGCGTGGCATCACCGGCGCCGAGGGCGATAGCCAGGAACGGCGGAAATTCCTGCGAGAAGCCGAAACGCTGCGCGTATCCGGACACCGTCTGCGGTCCGACGGCTTCCATCATCCGCACGGCCGGAATGTTGCGTGATTGCTCGAGCGCCGTCCTGAGCGTGATCGGGCCGCGATACGTGCCGTCGTAGTTCTTCGGCGTGTACTCCACGCCAAGGTCCGAGATCCACGTCTGCTCGGAATCGTCGATCATCGTGGCCGCCGTGAAGCCGCGGTCGATGGCGGCGGTGAAGAGGATCGGCTTGAACGTGGACCCGAGCTGCCGGAAGGCCTGCGTCGCGCGATTGAACTTGCTTCGATCGAAGCTCCAGCCGCCGACCATCGCCTTGATGTGCCCGGTGCGGTTCTCGATCGCAACCACGGCGCCTTCGGCGATCGGCGTCTGCTCGAGACGGACCCTGGCGACGTTCTCCTCATCGTCGAGCTCGAGGATCTCCACTTCGATGAGATCGCCAGGCTTGAACAGCGTCGCGACGGTCCGCCGGCCCGTCCAGGTCGACTTGAGAGGCGAGAGGAGTGCCTCGCGATCGAGATCGGCTTGATAGCGTCCAATGCGCAACCTGGCGACACCGGCGGGGGCCGGGTCGCCGATCGCCGTCACCAGGGCCGGGACGACGTCGTTGACGCGAATCGGCCGTGCCCACCGATCGTCGCGGAACTCCTCGAGTGTGACGCCTGCGTCCGCGAGCACGTTGCGCAGAGGACCGCGGTAGCCGCGGCGCTTGTCGAGCGCGCGCAGGCCGCGCTGAAGCGCGGCATCGGCGGCCCGCTGCATCGTGACGTCGAGCGTTGTCGTGACGACGAGTCCGCCTTCGTACAGTTCGCGTGCGCCGTATCGCGCTTCGAGGTACTGGCGTACGTTCTCGAGGAAGTACGGCGCCTCCGACGCATCCTGGCGCGGACGTTCCCTCACCACGACCGGCGTGGCCATCGCCGTGTCGGCCTCGCTCTGCGAGATGAACCCCTCGTCGGCCATGCGCTGCAGCGCGTAGTTGCGGCGGCTGGTCGCAGCCTCGACGCTGACGAACGGACTCTGCCGCGCGGGGCGCTGGATGATGCCTGCCAGCAGCGCCGCCTCCTCGAGCGTCACGTCCTTGGCGGCTTTGTCGAAATAGAGGCGCGCCGCGGCTTCCACCCCGTACGTGCCGTGTCCGAGCAGCACATGGTTCGCGTAGAACGTGAGGATTTCAGCCTTGGTGTAGCGCTTCTCGATCTGCAGGGCGACGATGGCTTCCTTGACCTTGCGCTCGATGCTGATGTCGCCGAGCTCGAAGCCGACCGCGGCGGGGAACAGTCCGCGCGCGAGTTGCTGCGTGATGGTGCTGGCCCCGGCAACGCGTGAGCGCCGTCCGGCGAGCAGATCGGGCAGGCTCGCGACGAGGTCCTTGGTCAGCCGGATCGCGAGAGCGGAGATGCTGATGCCGAAGTGCCGGTTGAAGCCGCCGTCCTCCGCCGCGATGATCGCGTTTCGCAGATGAGGCGCGATCTCGTCGTATCCGACGACCAGGCGCCGCTCGGTGGCGAACTCGCCGATGAGCGATGTTCCATCGGCTCCATAGACACGCGTAATGGTGCTTGGCGAATACGAGTCGAGCGCGGAGATTTCAGGGAGGTCGTCGGCGTACGCGAACAGGACGCCGCTCAGCGTGCCAAGGCCGGCTGCCACGACGAACAGCACGACGATTGCGACGTTCCAGGCGACCCACGAGAACCTGGGAATGGTGATGCGGAGGCCTTGCGGCAGGCCGCTCGGGCGTTTCATGTCCGTTCAGGATCAGTATCGGAACCGGGCGCGTCGTGCAGTGTACCAAGAATGCAGTCCTGGTACACCACGACGTGGTCCCGGCTCTCAGCTGAGCCGTCTACGGACTGCGCCGGCGGGCAGCGCCGGTGGTGCCGCGAGAGCCCTGGCTGGAACCGCCCTGCTCCCGGGACGTCCTGGGAGGAGCCGAGGCGCGGGGTTGTGCGGCGGAGCGTCCTGATGCAGGCGCGCCAGCACGCTCGGGAGCCGTCGCGGGGGGCGCGTTCCGTTCAGCCGAATCGGCAGACCTCACGGCTGACCGTGACCGCGCGGTGCCCCTCGAGGTCCCTGACGACGGCGGAGGCACGATGCCGGGCGAGGATCCAGGTGGCGTCGAGCGGCCCGGGGCATTCCCGGAAGTCCGTGGGTAGACACGAGTGGGCGTCGGTGCGGGCGCGGCCTGCGGTGAGCGATTCGACGGATACGCACGCCGTACCGCGGAAGGCTGACGCGCGTCCGGTGCCGCGATTCGAGGCGATGTTGCTGCTGCCGGCACGTCTGCGCGCCGGACCGCACCGGAACGTGGCACGGCGTAGCTACCCGCTGCAGCGGATGGGCCCCGGGCTGGCGCCGGCGTGACCTGAGAGGAGACCGCGGCGCGTCCCGCCGGCGGCACGCGACTGACTGCATAGCTGCGCTCCGGCGCCCGTCGCACGCTCGCGTCCCGGTGCGGGACTGCGACAGGAGCCGATCTGTAGCTGGCGAAGGTCGTGCCTCGCGGAATGCGGTTGTACGGCAGCGCATAACGGTGCGCGTAGTAGTGCCGCGAGCCGAACGACGATCGGGGAAGAACAATCCAGGACGCCCAGACATTCGGGCTGCCGAAACCGAAGGCGAAGATGGGGCGGTTGTCGTACCCGAGTGGCGACCAGCCTACGTAGGCGGGCGCTCCAACCCACTCGACCCATGCGGGCCCCCACACGCGGCCGGGAATCCAGTACCAACGAGAGTGCTTGTAGCCCCAGCGCCCGTAGTGGTGCGTGGGCCACCCCCAGGCGTCGAGCCCGATCCACGTCCAGCCGTACCGCGGATATGACGCCCAGTAGCCGTGGTAGTACGGCCGCCACGTCGCGGCGACCGTCGGGTACCACACGTACCCGTGTGACGCCTCGTACTCCCATCGCCCGTGCCGGTCGAACGTGCTGCCGTATCCGCGGAGGTCGCTCGGCAGGTACTGGGACGACAGCGCGTGTGACACGCGCTCGCCCTTGCGTGTCAGCGACCAGGTGTCGAAGGCGTCGAAGCGCGCGGAGTTGTACGCCTGGGCGTAGGCAGGCGGCGCGCCGTCCCGCGCGACGCTTCTCTGGCCGGCTCCGAGATCGACGGCGCCGAGATCGGTCGAGATCGTCGCGTATCCGCGGACGACCGAGAGTTCCATCTGGGCCCCGGCGGCGGTCGGGACCATCGACACGCGGTACTCGCCCGGACCGTCCGTGAATGCACTCGCCGCAGGCGTGTCGACCTGATATCTGAGCGCACGCGTCGGGTCGGTCGCTCCGGAGACAACGAGCAGGAGTCGGCCGTCGGTCAGCCTCAGGAGGCTCTCGGCGAGCATCTCCACCGTCGATCGATCGTCGATGTGGAGGAGTGTTCCGTCCGGGAAGAGCACTTCCGCCCGGCCTCCCCGCGTCGACAAACGATCGCCGGGCAGATATGGCAGCCCGTTCGTGGCGTCACTGATCTCGCCCTCGCGTTCGAGCACGACGCCGCCGTCCGCATACGCGACATGAGCGGGCGCGCTGAACTCTTGCGCGTGCAGGGGCGGTGGGAACCACGGCGTCAGCGACAGCAGGAGGCTCGTGACGAGCAACCACGATCGTGGGGAACCCATGGAAATGCCTCGGACGAATGCCACGGCACCAGAAAAACTGGCGGCATCGCGGCGGCAGGCTGGCACAGCCATGATAGCACCGCCACCTCCGGGGCGCGAGATGCCATGAGAGCAGGGGTCGCTCGCCCTTTTGTGGACTGCAGAGTTGAATGGGCGTCAGATTGCTTATAGTTCACTCAACTTTTATACTGACATTGAAATCACACTGACCGGCTGCTATTGACCTCGGCGGCCGATGTTCTTCGAGGACCGTTCAACATGAGCAAAATCATCGGCATCGATCTAGGGACGACGAACTCCGTGGTGGCTGTCATGGAAGGCGGCGAGCCCGTGGTGATCACCAACCCCGAGGGTGGGCGGCTCACGCCGTCCGTCGTGGCGTTCACCAAGGCAGGGGAGCGACTGGTCGGACAGGTCGCCAAGAGGCAGGCCGTGACCAATCCGGAGAACACCGTCTTCTCGATCAAGCGGTTCATGGGCCGCAAGTTCGACGAGGTTTCCGATGAGATGAAGATGGTGCCGTACTCGGTCGTGCGCGCGAGCAACGGCGACGCCCGGGTGGAGGCCAACGGGAAGCAGTATCCGCCGCCCGAGATCTCCGCGATGATCCTGCAGAAGCTGAAGCAGGCGGCGGAAGAGTATCTGGGCCAGCCGGTCACCAAGGCGGTGATCACCGTCCCCGCCTACTTCAACGACGCGCAGCGGCAGGCGACGAAGGACGCAGGCCAGGTCGCCGGGCTCGAGGTCATGCGCATCGTCAACGAGCCGACGGCCGCGGCGCTCGCGTACGGCCTCGACAAGAAGGCCAACGAGACGATTGCCGTCTACGACTTCGGCGGCGGCACGTTCGACATCTCGATTCTCGAAGTCGGCGACGGCGTCGTCGAGGTGAAGGCGACCAACGGCGACACGCATCTCGGCGGCGACAACCTCGATCAGCGAATCATCGACTGGATCATCACCGAGTTCAAGAAGAGCGACGGCATCGATCTCGGGAAGGATCGGATGGCTCTGCAGCGTCTCAAGGAAGCTGCGGAGAAGGCCAAGATGGAGCTCTCCACGGTGATGGAGACCGATATCAACCTCCCGTTCATCACCGCCGATCAGGCCGGGCCGAAGCACCTCCAGATGAAGCTGACTCGCGCCAAGTTCGAGCAGCTCGTGAACGACCTCCTGGAGCGGACGGTTGGCCCCACGCGTCAGGCGCTCTCGGATGCCGGCCTCGACCCGTCCAAGATCGATGAGGTCGTGCTCGTCGGCGGCTCCACACGCATTCCGCGCGTGCAGCAGATCGTCAAGGAGCTCTTCGGCAAGGAGCCCCACCGCGGCGTGAATCCTGACGAGGTCGTTGCGGTCGGTGCGGCGGTGCAGGCAGGCGTCCTGGCGGGCGACGTCAAGGACCTGCTGCTCCTGGACGTCACGCCGCTCTCCCTCGGGATCGAGACCATGGGAGGCGTGATGACGCCGCTCATTCAGCGCAATACCACGATCCCGACACGGAAGAGCGAGGTCTTCTCGACGGCGTCGGACAACCAGACGAGCGTGGAAGTCCACGTGCTGCAGGGTGAGCGCTCCATGGCGCGCGACAACCGGACCCTCGGCAAGTTCCATCTCGTCGGTCTCCCGCCCGCTCCTCGCGGTGTCCCGCAGATCGAGGTGACCTTCGACATCGACGCCAACGGCATCGTCAACGTGTCGGCGAAGGACATGGGGACAGGCAAGGAACAGAAGATCACGATCACGGCGTCGAGCGGCCTGGCGAAGGATGAGGTCGATCGGATGATGCAGGACGCCGAGTCACACGCGGAAGAGGACAGGAAGCGGCGCGAGGAGATCGAGACGCGAAACCGCGCGGACCAGTCGGTCTATGCCGCCGAGCGGTTCGTGAAGGACAGCGGCGACCGGCTTACACCCGAGGATCGCCAGGCGATCGAGAACGCCGCCCAGTCGCTCAGAAAGGCCGTCGACGCCTCGGATGCGGCGGCAATCGCGAAGGGGATGGAGGAACTGAACGCCGCGCAACACAAGGCGGCCGCCAATCTGTATCAGCAGACGGCGCCGAATCAGGCGCCCGGATCCGGCGCGCCCTCTGACTCAGGCCCGTCGAACGCCGACGGCAAGAACCAGAACGCCGGCGACGTCATTGATGCCGAAGTTGTGGATGAAGGGAAGAACTAGAGGCGGACAATCTTCACTCCCAATCTTCAATCTTCAATCTGCAATCTTCAATAGTCAGATGGACTTCTACCTCGTCCTCGGCTTGACGCGTGAGGCGACGCTGGGCGACATCAAGCGCGCCTATCGTCGTCTCGCGCGGCGCTATCACCCGGACATCAATCCGGGAGATCGCGTCGCAGCCGCCGAGTTCAGGCGCATTGCCGAGGCGTACGAGACGCTGAGCGACCCGGCCCGGCGTACGCGCTACGACACCAGCGGCGGCCTGGGTTCCGACGTGGAACCTGCGAGCGCGGGGTTTGAGGGATTCGATTTCTCGGTGCGAGTGGGCGGAGCGACCGCATCCACGTTCGGCGATCTCTTCGCCGACGTGCTGAAGTCGCGATACGAACGGCCGCCGGCCGGACCGGAGCGCGGCGCCGACCTCCATCAGCAGCTCACCTGTACATTCGAAGACGCGTTCAGCGGGAAACAGCACAGCGTCGCGGTCACACGACAGGAGCCGTGCCGCACCTGTCTCGGCGACGGCGTGCTGCGCCCGCCGAACAGCGTGTGCGGCGTCTGTCAGGGCCGCGGGACACTGCGGTCGGCCCGCGGTCACATGGTCTTCTCGAAGCCGTGCGGTCATTGCCGCGGAACGGGACGCGCCGAGCATCGGTGCCCCGGCTGCAACGGCCAGCAGATCGAGATGCGGTCCGAGACATTGACGGTCACCGTACCGCCGGGACTCCAGGATGGCTCGCGAATCCGCGTGGCGGGCAAGGGGCATGCCGGGCGGAAGGGGGGCGAGCCGGGCGATCTCTATCTCACGGTCCGAGTCGAGGCCCACCCGTTCTACAAGAGGGACGGAGACGATCTCCATCTCGTCGTCCCGGTTGCGATCCACGAAGCCGCGCTGGGCGCGAAGGTCGAAATCCCGGCGCCTGACGGACATGCGTGGCTGCGCGTGCCCCCGGGAACACAGTCAGGCCAGCGGTTTCGCCTCCGCGAACGGGGCGTTCCTTCGGTGCGCGACGGCAGGAGAGGCGATCTCGTGGTCGAGGTCAGAATCGTTCTGCCGCGGCTGCTCGACGAACGATCGAAGGAACTGATCCGCGAGTTCGGCAGGCTCAATACCGACGATGTTCGCGGGCAGATGCCAGGCAGGGTGCGATGAAGAAGCCAGGCAAGGCGTACTTCATGATCAGCGGCGTCGCCCAGCGGTACAACATCCATCCGCAGACGCTGCGGCTCTACGAACGGGAAGGTCTGCTCAAGCCGTCGCGGACGGAAGGGAACACGCGCATGTACTCGGAGGAGGATCTCGAGCAGCTCGAGACCATTCTCTCGCTGACGCGTGACCTGGGCGTGAACCTCGCCGGCGTCGAGATCATCCTCAACATGCGACGCAAGATCGAGCAGATGCAGGGCGAGGTGAACGAGTTCATGGAATACGTCAAGGGCGAGATGGCCAGAGGTCTCGACGACTGGGAACAGCGTCTCTCCACCGCACTCGTGAAGTCGTCGCCAACCGATCTTGTTCGGGCGACGCCCCCAAACGCAGATTCCAGCCAATCGCGCCGCGATACGAAGTCTTCCGGCAAGTCATAGACGCCTGGTGTCGCGAATCTCGCGCGAGCAGGCACCAACGTGCCAGCGCGCAGCACGCCGCGGGACGATCATCGTTCGTGCGGTGCGGTAGAATGCGTGCGTGAGCTGCGTGCTGTGCGACGACACCGGATGGAAGCCGGTTGAGGAAGACGGTGTACGCCGTGTAGTGCGCTGCGACTGCTGGCGCGATCAGATCGGGCGTCAGCGTCTTGCATCGGCCAACGTCCCGAGACGCTACCAGCACTGCACCATCTCGACCTTCACCGCGTACAACGAGTCGCTGGAGAAGGCCGTGCAGGCAGCGCGACACGTTGCCGAGTCATTCCCGGTCGTCAGCAAGGGGTTGCTGCTCGAGGGCCAGCCCGGTGTCGGCAAGACGCACCTCGCAGTGGCGGTGCTGAAACACGTCATCGAGTCCACGGGTGCGCGCGGCCTCTTCTACGACACACGCGACCTGTTGCGTTTGATACGCAGCACCTACGATCCCTCCACGCGCACGACTGAACTGCAGGTTCTCCGTCCGGTCATGACGGCCGACCTGCTCGTGCTCGACGACCTCGGAGCGGAGAAGACCTCGGAATGGGTCGAGGAGACGATGAACCTGATCGTCAACAGCCGGTACAACGAACGGCGGCTGACGATCTTCACGTCGAACTATCCGGACATTCCCGACGAGTCGGAGCCGAATTCCCTGCTCTGCAGAATCGGCTTCCGCATGCGATCGCGTCTCCACGAGATGTGCGAGTTCCTGGTGCTAGACGGGGCCGACTACCGCGAGCTGCCGGTCAACGGCGGCGTGGACGACTTGATCATGCTGTGGAAGCGCCGGACGCGGACTTTGCCGGCGCCGGCTGGACGGCATGCACGGGCGTCGCTTCGGTCGCCGGCCGTGCGCGACGGCAAGGCTGACCTGAAATGGCCGGGCGGCCGCGCCGGCTCGGGAACCTGAGGCTCCCATCGGAGTCCAACTGTTCCACCCGATGCTCGGCCTCTACATCCATATCCCTTTCTGCTCGGCGATCTGCAATTACTGCAACTTCAATCGCGGCCTGTTCGACGGACCCCTCAAGGACCGCTACGTGCGGGCGTTGCTTGCCGAGATCGAGCAGGCAGGCGAGGCCGACAGACGAGACGACTCTGCACCCGGCACGACGGGGGCCGTCGATACGATCTACTTCGGAGGCGGTACTCCGTCGCTGCTCGAACCCGATGAAGTCGAACGCATCATCACAGCGTGCGGACAGCACTTCGATCTCTGTCGGGATCCGGAAATCACACTCGAGGCGAATCCGGAAACGGTGACGCCGGAGCGCCTCCGCGGGTTCCTGGACGCGGGCGTGAACCGTTTGAGCTACGGCGTCCAGTCGTTCCGCGACGACGAACTGCGGCGGCTCTCACGGCTGCACGGCGCCGCCAGGGCCAGGGCGGCGGTGGCCGAAGCTCGCGACGCCGGTTACAGGAATGTCAGTCTCGATCTGATGATGTGGCTGCCCGGCCAGCGCCTGTCCGAGTGGCTCGAGTCAGTGGACGAGGCGATCGCGCTCGCGCCGGAACACGTCTCGATGTACCTCCTCGAGGTGTATCCGAATGCGCCACTGCGCGACACCATGGCGCGCAGTCACTGGACGCAGGAGCCCGACGACGTGGCGGCGGAGATGTATCTCGCCGCCATGGAGCGCTTCGACGAGGCGGGCTACGAGCAGTACGAGATCTCGAACGTGGCACGTCCGGGCCGTGCGTCCCGGCACAACCTCAAGTACTGGACCGACGGGGAGTGGATCGGGTTAGGATGCGGGGCGCATTCGACCCGCCGAGGCATGAGATGGAAGAACATGCCCTCGATCGAGGACTTCACCCAGCGAATCTCACAGGGAGAGTCGACGAGGACCGAGGTGCGGGTGATGCCGCCGGCGGAGCGGCTGGGCGATGCGCTTTTCACGGGTCTGCGCCTGGTGGAAGGCGTGGATCTTGAAGGTCTCGGCAACAGGTACGATGTGGATGTCTGGCAGAAGTACCGCCGCGAGCTCGAAGCCTTCGTCGAGGCACGCATCCTCATTCACGACGGGAACCGCCTGAGACTCAGCCGTGAAGGAATGCTCGTCGCTCACGAGGTAATGACCGTTTTCGTGTAGCAGATGAGTACGTTAAAGTAGGCAACCTTTGGACCTCACATTCGTCAAGGAGGGCTCGATGTTCGGAACTTACGCGCCAGCAGTTGTTCGCCGGTCAAGCTGGATTGTTGGCGGGCTCATGCTCGCAGTCCTGTCGGCGATGCCGGCGCAGGCGCAGGCACAGGCACAGGCCGCAGCACCGGCGGAGCGGCTGTTCCCCAATGATGCGGGTCTCGTCCTTCAGTTCATCAAGCCAGAATCCACCGCAGTCTACGAAGAGGTGATGGCCAAGCTGAAGGAAGCCCTTCAGAAGAGCGAAGATCCCGAGCGCAAGGCGCAGGCGGCAACCTGGAAGCTCTTCAAGTCCGTTGAGCCGGCGGGCGCGAACGTCCTGTACGTTTTTGTCATCGACCCCTCGGTGAAGGAAGCCGACTACACGGTAGCGACGATTCTCGCGGAAGCCTTCCCCGTCGCCGAGGTCAACGAGCTCTACAAGAAGTACGCAGACTCGTTCGCGCAGGGCATGAACTTCGTGAATCTGCAGCTCGTGCAGAACTTCGGAGCGCCCTAGAGCGGCAGGCGTTCGCTCGACTTCGAGGGCCGGAGCGCCTGGCGCTCCGGCCCTTTTCGTTTGCAGCCTCTCTAGAATCGAAGGTTCAGTCCCGCATATATCCGATGCGCAGGGGAGTGCAGCGCATCGTCGCCCAGCCTGAAGACGCGGTAATCCACGCGCAGCCGAAGGGGACCGGCGAGAGAGATCTTCGCACCTCCGCCGGTGTTCAGTCCGACCCCGGTCTGTTCGTGATCGTCGAGCCTCTCGCGGTACAGACCCATGCCGACCGTAGCGTACGGCTGGACACCGCCAAGCGCGAAGGGCGGCTGAATCAGGCCGTTGACCATCCCGGTCCGCAGCGATGGCGCGCCTGACTCGAGGTCCTCGCTGGAATTCGCGTACTCGAACTCGATGCCGAAAATGAGTCCGAGTCCGATCGCGAGCCCGCGCACCAGATGATTGGTCGGAGTGGTGTTCGCACCGAGGAACGCCGTTGCGTCGGCAAGAGCTGGTCTCGCGGCGCCCGCGATCAGCGCGACGAGAACGAACCCTACTCGTATCAGGGACATGACGCCTCCTGATCGATGATAGTACGAATCCTCCCGCATCACGTCCCGCGGTCTTTGTGCCGGTCAGAGGGCGAGTGATAGAGTCTCAAACCGATGGAGTTCCGGCTGACTCCCGAACAGACGCTGCTTCGCCAGAGCGTGCGCGAGTTCGCGGAGACAGAGATTGGTCCCCACGTCCGCGCCTGGGACGAGGCGCAGCATTTCCCGATCGAGCTCGTGCACAAGCTTGCCGCGCTCGGGCTCATGGGGATTCAGATCCCCGAGCAGTACGGTGGCGCGGGTCTCTCGGCCGTCGACTACTGCCTGTGCATCGAAGAGCTCGCACGGGTCGATCCAGCCGTGGCGCTGTCCGTCGCCGCGCACAACGGCCTCGCGGCCGCCCACCTGCTGATGTTCGGAGACGAAGCACAGAAGCAGCGCTTCCTCACGCCGCTTGCGAAGGGAGAGAAGCTTGGCGCGTGGGGTCTGACGGAGTCCACCTCGGGCAGCGACGCTGGCAGCCTCCGCACCGCCGCCGTGCGCGACGGCGATCAGTGGATCATCAACGGCACGAAGACGTTCACGACCCACGGCGCCGGCGGCGATCTCGTCGTCGTGATGGCGCGGACGGCTCCCGCGGCCGTCAGACGCGGCGTCTCGACGTTCGTCGTCGAGCGCGGCACGCCTGGGCTTTCCGCCGGACGCAAGGAGGACAAGCTGGGGATGCGGGCGAGCGAGACGAGCGAGGTCCTGCTCGAGGACTGCCGTGTGCCGTCCGATCAGATGATTGGCGCCGAAGGCCGTGGCTTCGTCGACGCGATGCAGGTGCTGGATGCCGGGCGCATCGGCATCGCGGCCCTGGCTGTCGGACTGGCGCAGGGCGCGTATGAAGCGGCACTTCGCTACGCGCGTCAGCGCCACGCGTTCGGCCGGCCCATCGGCACGTTCCAGGCAATCCAGTGGAAGCTCGCGGACAACGCGATGCGCATCGAGGCCGCGCGCCTGCTGACCTATCGGGCAGCGTTCGTCAAGGATCAGGGACGGCCCCCGACGCTCGAGTCGGCGATGGCCAAGCTCTATGCGAGCGAGATCGCGGTGCGCGCCGCCGACGACTGCGTGCAGGTCCACGGCGGATACGGCTTCGTGAAGGACTATCCCGCCGAGAAGTACTTTCGCGACGTCAAGCTCACGACCATTGGCGAAGGCACGAGCGAGATCCAGCGTCTGGTGATTGCCAGGCAGCTGCTGGCCCGATGACGACAGCCTCGATTGTCGAGCGTGTGCTCGCTGGCGATCCCCGAGCAGTGGCGCGGGCGATTTCCCTCGTCGAGAACGTCGAGAATGTCGAGAATGTCGAGAACGTCGAGAACGTGGAGAACGCCTGGGACGCCAGCGTCGAGGTCATGCGCGGTCTCTTCGGACACACCGGCCGCGCCTGCCTCATCGGCGTCACCGGGCCTCCGGGCGCGGGGAAGAGCACCCTCGTGGATCGCCTCACGACGTTTCTGCGGCAGGCACCGCCGACGATTCTCGGCGCGCCTGTGCGCAGCGACCATGCGCGCGTCGGCGTCATCGCGGTCGATCCCAGCAGTCCCTTCTCTGGCGGAGCGATCCTCGGCGACCGCATCCGCATGTCCGCCCACGCAGGAGACGAGGGCGTGTTCATTCGCAGCATGGCCACACGCGGGCATCTCGGCGGTCTCGCGCGCGCGACGAGCGATGCTGCCCTGATCCTCGATGCTGCGGGATACGATGTAGTGCTGATCGAAACGGTCGGTGTCGGGCAGGACGAAGTGGACATCGTCCGCACCGCCGACGTGTCGATCGTAGTACTCGTGCCGGGAATGGGCGACGACGTGCAGGCGCTGAAGGCCGGTGTAATGGAGATCGCCGACATCTTTGTCGTGAACAAGGCCGATCGTGACGGCGCCGATCGGCTTGTTGCGGCTATTGACGCGACGTTGGCGCTGAAGGACGCCGAGCCGGGCGTCTGGCGGCCTCCAGTCGTTCAGGCTGTTGCGACGACGGGGAGCGGCACCGGTGCGGTTGTCGATCGTGTCGCCGCTTTTCTTCGCCATCAGGCGGCAGATGTCTCCTCGGGCCCGGCTCGCACCGGAAGAATTGAACGACAGCGCGCTCGCGCCGAGCACAGGCTCCGCGATCTCGTTGCTCGAGGGTTCAGCCGTCACGTGGAGCAGAGCGTGCTCGAGGCAGACGAACTCCAGCACACGCTCGACCAGATTGCGTCACGAGCGCTCGACCCCTACAGTGCCGCCGATGCCCTGCTGGGGCGCGCGCTGCGCACGCCGCTCGGACGCCGGCAGGACGGCGCTTCGTGAAGGCGGTGCTCGATCACGTCGGGATCGCGGTGAGCGACCTCGGGGCCGCGCTGGCCTTCTACCGCGATGCCCTGGGGCTCGAGATCGAGCCGCCGGAAGAAGTCGCTTCGCAGCGCGTGCGCGCCCACTTCATTCCGGTGGGCGAGACTCACGGAGCGGGCGCGAAGCTGGAACTGCTGGAGGCGACCGCACCCGAATCTCCTATCGCCAGGTACGTCGCGAAGAAGGGACCCGGTCTGCACCACATCACGCTGCGGGTGGATGACATCGCGACTGCCCTGGACCAGCTGAAGGCCCGAGGCGCCAGGTTGATCGACGAGCAGCCGCGGCCCGGGGCGGAGGGCGCCCTGATAGCCTTCATTCATCCTGCGAGCGCTCACGGCGTGCTCGTGGAACTCAAGCAGCCGTCTGCGGCGCGGAGGCAGCCACGCTCCGCGTCGCTGTCGATCGAGCGGCACGCCATGGGCGACCTCGAGCTCGTTGCCCTTTACGACGGGTTCTTCGCGCTCGACGGCGGCGCGATGTTCGGGTCGGTCCCGCGGACGCTCTGGTCGAAGGAGGCGCCGCCGGACGGGCGAAACCGCATCACGCTGGCGATGCGGCCGCTGCTCGTTCGCGGCGTGAGGACCCTGCTGATCGACGCCGGCATGGGTGACAAAGAGTCGGATCGGTTCTCCGAGATCTACGCGGTCGACCGGCAGCGGAACCTCGATCATGCGCTGGCCGAGGCCGGGCTGTCGGTCGAAGACATCGACCTGGTGCTGGCGACGCATCTCCATTTCGATCACGCGGGAGGGTTCACGCGTTGGGATGCGTCAGGGCGGATCCGGCCACGTTTTCCCCGGGCACGATATGTCGTCCGCCGCGGCGAATGGCACGATGCGACCCATCCGCACGAACGCAATCGAGCGAGCTATCTCGCCGACAACTTCGTGCCGCTCCTCGATGCCGGCGTGCTCGAGCTCGTGGACGATGACCAGACGATCATGCCGGGAGTGCGTGTGCAGAAGACTGGCGGGCACACCGCGCATCACCAGATCGCGCTCCTCGAGTCTGGCGGCAGACAGGCGGCGTTCGTCGCAGACCTGATGCCCACGACAGCGCACGCGCCCTTGCCATGGATCATGGGCTACGACCTGTTCCCCATGGAGACCCTGGCCGCCAAGCGCGCGTTCCTCGAGCGCGCAGCCGCGCGGCAGACGATCGTCTTCTTCGAGCACGACCCGGCCGTGGTGGCCGGCGTCATCACCAACGACGAGCGGGGACGGCCAACGGTCGCTCCGATCGCCTCCTAGATCCGGCGTACGACACCATGACGCATCCGACGATTGGAATCATCGGTGGCAGCGGTCTGTATGACATGGCCGAGCTGACCGATCGCGAGCAACGGACCATCCATACGCCGTTTGGCGAACCCTCGGGCCCGTATCTCGTTGGCACGCTCCGCGGGCGCCGCGTCGCCTTTCTCGCGAGGCACGGCGCGGGACACAAGATCCTGCCGTCGGAGCTGAACTTTCGCGCGAACATCTACGGCTTCAAGGTGCTTGGTGTCGAGCGCATTCTCTCGGCGAGCGCCGTCGGGAGTCTGAAAGAGGCCTACGCGCCCCTTCACATCGTGGTGCCCGATCAGTTCTACGACCGTACCAAGGGGCGAATCAGCACGTTCTTCGGCCGCGGCATTGCGGCGCACGTCGCATTCGCTCATCCGGTGTGCCACGACCTCTCAGTGGTGGCGGCCGATTCGGTCGAGGCGGTGGGCGCCACCGTGCATCGCGGCGGGACCTACGTGACCATGGAGGGGCCGCAGTTCTCGACGCTGGCCGAGTCGCGGATGTACCGCTCGTGGGGGATGGACGTCATCGGGATGACCAACCTTCAGGAAGCCAAGCTCGCGCGCGAGGCGGAGATCTGCTACGCGACGCTCGCGCTCGTCACCGACTACGACTGCTGGCATCCGGATCACGACTCGGTCACTGTCGACCTGATCGTCGCGACCCTGATGCAGAACGCGGCAACGGCGCAGAAAGCGATCGCGGAAGCGGTTTCGAGGCTGGGCGCCGCGCGGACGTGCGCATGCAAGGACGCGCTGGCGACGGCGATCATCACCAGGCCCGAGCACATACCTGACCCGGTCAAGGAAGATCTCGCGCCGATTATCGGGCGGTATGTCAAATGAATCGGACCGAAGAACAAGGACCTGACTCGGACCTTGAGGTCCTCCCGGACCTAGAGGACCTATAGACCTGTCGGTCCCATAGGCTCTCTGGGTCCTTCAGGTGCTCGGGGACCTTCGGTGTTCGGGTCCTCCTGGTCATCGGGGTGTATCAGGCTGTTGTCTTCAGCACCTGCAGGACCAGGAGCACCTTGAGAGAACCTTGAGCACTCGCCGTGTGACACCAGAGGACCTGAAGGACCGAGAGGACCTGAAGGACCTGAATTGTTCAAGAGAACACCCATGAAGATTGTCGTGACCGGTTCGATCGCCTTCGATTACCTGATGTCGTTTCCGGGGAAGTTCACGGAGCACATCCTGCCCGAGCACATCGAACGGGTGAGCCTGAGTTTTCTCGTCGATTCGATGGACAAGCGCCGCGGCGGATGTGCGCCGAACATCGCCTACACACTGGCCCTGCTGGGCGAACGGCCGCTGCTGATGGCGACGGCGGGCGAGGACTTCGGCGATTATCGGGTCTGGCTGGACGGGGCGGGCGTCGACACGTCGCTCGTGCGGCAATTGTCCGGCAAGTTCACGGCCTCATTCTTCTGCAGCACCGACGTGGACAACAACCAGATCGCATCGTTTTACACGGGGGCGATGGCCGACGCCGGCGCGTTGTCGTTCCGGTCGGTCGCCGATGCCGGCCTTGCAATCGTCTCCCCGAACGACCCGAAGGCGATGGTGCAGTACGCAGACGAGTGCCGCACCCTTGGCATTCCCTATATTTTCGACCCCGGCCAGCAGTGCACGCGGATGTCGGGTGACGAGCTGCGGGAAGGCGCGGTCGGCGCAACGATTCTCGTGTGCAACGACTACGAGTTCGAGATCCTTCGACAGAAGACGCGGCTGTCGGAATCGGAGATCCTCGAGCGGAGCAAGGCCCTGGTGATCACGAAAGGGGAGGGCGGCTCCTCGGTGTTGACGCCATCCGGCCGCGTGGATGTCCCCGCAGTCACGCCTCGACGCATCGTCGATCCGACCGGCGTCGGCGACGGCTTCCGCGGGGGGTTCATGAAGGGGCTGGCGCTTGGCCTCGATTACGCCACCTGCGCGCAGATTGGCAGCGTCGCTGCGACCTACGTGCTCGAGCATCTTGGCGGACAGAGTCACGCCTATTTGTGGAGCGAGTTTCTCGAGCGCTACGAGTTGGCGTTCGGTCCGCTGGCGGCCGCGGCGCGCCCGGGCCATGTCGGGAACCAGTGATCGCACGGCCGCGCGCATCTGCATGGCGATAGCCCTGGCGTGGGCGCTCATGCTGCCGCTCGCGGCATTCTCGGCACGCCCTCCGTCGGGGAGCGCGCGTACTGCTCTCGCGAGGCTCGTGTACGGCGTGGGCAGTGTCGTCTGTCATCAGCGTCCGGAGCGATCGTTTGCGTCATGGGGCGTGACGTGGCCTGTGTGCGCCCGCTGCACCGGGATCTACGCCGGGGCCGCCGCCGCAGCCCTCATGTTCCTGGTGGGAAAGAGGCGGATCTCTCCGGCCGCGTCGATCCGTCCCTGGGTCGTCGTCGCGATTGGGGCCCTCCCGTCAATGGCGACGCTCGTCTATGAATGGACGACGGGGGTGACGCCAGGAAATGTGACGCGCCTCGTGGCAGGTCTTCCGATCGGTCTCGGCGTCATTGCGGTGATCGCGCTCGCCGCGGAGTCGTCGCCACTCGGCGCCAGGAATGCGTGAGGTAGACTGACACTCGTGCGTGCTGCCGCTCGGGAGCGACCCCAACCCGGGACGCTCGTTCTCATGTGCCTTGCCGCGTGGGCTGTTCCTGGAGCCGGACATCTGTGGCTCGGGCGCCGCGGCAAGGGGCTGATTTTTCTCATTGCCCTGCCGCTGATGTTCGCGATCGGTCTTGCGGTCAATGGCCGGCTGTTCCCGTTCGATCTCTCGGCGCCGCTCGTGTTCCTGGCCGCATGGGCCGATCTCGGCGTTGGACTTCCGTACCTGCTGGCTGCGATGTTCGGACTCGGCGCCGGCCAGGTGCGCGCCGTCACCTTTGAATACGGCAACGCCTTT
>JBFWPD010000023.1:0-17478 GCA_050250175.1 Vicinamibacterales bacterium | reverse complement strand
GGTCACGCGCCGTTGACGATCGACGGCGGTCCCCTGGCCGGCATGGCCTACCGCCCCGAGGTCCCAAGCGCCCAGGTCAAGAGCGCGGTCCTGCTCGCAGGGCTGCACGCCGAAGGCACGACGTCCGTCACGGAGCCCGCGCAGACGCGCGATCACACCGAGCGTGCCATGATCGCGTTCGGACTCACGCCTCGCATCGAGGGACTGACGGTCTCGGTGCAGCCAGGCGGACGCGCACAGGGACAGAAGCTCACCGTGCCGGGCGATTTCTCCTCGGCGGCGTTCTGGCTCGTCGCGGCGGCTGCCCTGCCCGGCTCTCGCATCGAGATCGCCGGCGTTGGGCTCAATCCCACGCGCACCGCGCTCCTCGACGTGCTCCGGCGATTTGGCGCCAGGGTAACGGTTCACCAGACGGCAACCGGTGCCGGCGAGCCGCTCGGCACCATCGTCGTGGAAGGCGATCGCACCGGATCGGTCGACATTGCACCAGAGGAAGTGCCGGGCCTCATCGACGAATTGCCAGCCATCGCCGCGCTGGCCGCCCGGACGGGAACCGTGACCGTGCGCGGTGCCTCGGAGCTGCGAGTCAAGGAGAGCGATCGCATCGCGGCGCTCGTCGCGGGATTCCGCGCGCTTGGGATCGACGCCGAAGAGCTCGCGGACGGCTTCGTGATTCATGGCAAGGGCTCGCCACACGGTGGCGTCGCTGACGCACAGGGCGATCACCGCATGGCCATGGCATTTGCCGTGGCTGCCCTGGCGGCTGATGGGCCTTCTCACATCGAGGGCGCCGACGCCGTCGTCATCTCATACCCGGGCTTCTTCGACACGCTCGGGCAGCTCGTGGCGTGAACGCTGACAAGATCTATCTCGTTGGGTTCATGGGCGCCGGAAAATCGACCGTCGCCAGGGCCCTGGGCCGGCGTCTCGGATGGCGGGTCTTCGACATCGACGATCTTGTCGAGCAACGCGAACGTCAGACGGTCGCGGAGTTGTTCGCGCGCAGGGGCGAGGCATACTTCAGAGCCGCCGAGCAGGCAGTCCTGCTCGATCTGGTCGCCCTGCGTCACGCGGTTGTGGCGACGGGAGGCGGCACGTTCGTGAACGCGCAGAATCGTGCGGTCATGCTCGAGGATGGACTTGCCGTCTGGCTCGACCTGCCGCTCGAAGGGCTCATTGCGCGCGTGCCGGTTGACGGCCGCCGGCCGCTCGCGGCTGATCGGGTCGAATTCGAGCGTCTTTATGCAGCCAGGCGCCCGGCCTACGAACAGGCACACGTCCGGATCGACGCGCAACGGGCGACCGTGGCCAGCATCGTGGAGCAGGTGGTGGATCGGCTCGATAAGGTAGGACAATAGGTCGCCCGCCACGCATGCGCTACCTCATCATCAGCGACATCCACGGCAATCTGGAGGCCCTCCACGCCTGTCTCGAGGATGCTCGCAGACGCGGATTCGACCAGACCCTGGTGCTCGGCGATCTGGTGGGCTACGGCGCCGATCCGAACGCGATCGTCGACGAAGTCATCGCGCTCGAGCCCGTGGCGATCGTCCGCGGCAACCACGACAAGGTCGCGATGGGGCTCGAGCAGGCCGAAGGTTTCAATGCGGCGGCCCGCCGTGCGGCCGAGTGGATGCTCGCGGAACTGACCCCTGAGCACCGCCAGTGGCTGATCGATCTCCCTGCCGGTCCCACGGCGGTCGACGACCTCATCGAGATCTGTCACGGGTCGCCTGTCGACGAAGACGCCTACATCTTCGATGAGACCGATGCGCTTCGGGCCCTGCAGGTGGCCACGCGCCCGCTCTGCCTCTTCGGACACACCCACCATCCTGTGGTGTTCAACCTGTCGGACGGCGTGCTCGACGGCATCGGGTCGCCGCGCGTGCCGGAGATGCGGCTCGCGCTCGAGCAGAACGTGAAGTATCTGGTCAATCCCGGATCGGTCGGCCAGCCGCGCGACGGAGATTCCCGCGCAGCCTACGCCATCGTTCATCCCGATACACGGCGCGTGGACATGATCCGTGTGACCTACGACATCGAGACTGCGCAGCGGAAGATTCTGGAGGCGGGACTTCCGGAGCCGCTTGCACGGCGGCTTGCGGCTGGACGCTGACCAGGGTGGCGCGCGAATCTACGCGCGCTGAGAGGATTCCCGCGCCGCTGCTCTGCTGGCGCGTTCCTCACGCCGCTTCAGCTCCGCCGCATAGGCATCGCGCGCCGCGCGCGAGCCGAGCACCCATCCGATGATCAGGCCCACGAGCAGTACGGCGGGGATGAAGATGAAATGCCCGGCGGTCAATCCCTGCGACCTCCCGAACGTCGCTGGAGGGTCTGCATCTCCGCCTCGACCTTGCCCAGGCGGCGCCAGATCGACCAGAGATAGAACATCACAGCGACCCAGATGAATCCGTAGGCCACGATCACGAAGACGCCGCCCGGCAGCTGCTCGCTCGGCGGCAGCTGATCGATCGGCAGGTACTCTTCCTGTGCCGCGGGAGGCTGTGCAAGGAGCGGCGCGGTCAGCACCAGCATCGTCAGAAGAAATGCCGCGCCCCTGGCGAATTGTTCAAGCGGCTCGAGCGCGGACAATAGGCGTGTCGTCATGATCACGGCTCTTCGGCCAGGTACAGTTGATCGAGTTCGGCGCGCCGCTCTTCGAGCCCGACACGCGCCATCAGCAACAGGGCGAACAGAAGAATGAAGCACACCGAGCAGTACAGCAGCGCGCCGTACATCTCCGGCGATGTCTCACCGAGCGACCGCACGACGCTGGTCAGCGGGTGAATCGTCCGCCACCAGTCCACGGCCTTGTAGACGATGACGGAATCGGCGGCGGCGAAGAGTGCGACGCCGGCGGCCAGCTTCTCCGATCCAGGGCCGCCATACCGCCGCAGGATCAAGTACGCGAGCAGGATCAGCTCGAGCAGGAGTGCCGTCGTCAGGCGGGCATCCCACTGCCACCACACCCCCCACGCTTTTCGACCCCAGAGCGAGCCGGTCACCAGCCCGAAGATTCCGAACACGAAGGCGAGCTCGGCGGCCGCGCCGGCCACGCGGTCGGCCCGCGCGTTGCCCTTGAACAAGTACAGCGTGCTCGCGATCGCGCACACGAAGATCGCCGAATACATGCCGATCCACGAGGGCACATGGAAGTAGAAGATCTTCTGCACCATGAGCATCGTCGATTCGAACGGCGCCTGTGCGATGACGATCGGGGCGTATAGAAACATCGCGGCGGCGGCGATGGCGAGCGGGCCAAAGACCTTGCGCATCACGGTTCCCCTTCGACGCGGACCGGTGAAGGTCCGCTCATTCGGTCATCAGTGGTTCGAACGTCCAGAGCGCCAGCGTCAGAAAGACGGTGTCCGTGGACGCCAGCACGCCGAGCCACATCGTCGCCGTCGGCTCGTCGATTGGGTCCTGGAGCAGCGCGGCGGTGCCGAGAACGCCAGCAATCATGACCGGAATGGTAATCGGATACAACAGCACGGGCAGCAGCACGTCGCGCGACCGTGCCCGCACGAGCATGGCTGCGAAGACCGTGCCGACTGAAGCGAATCCCAGGCTGCCGAGCACGAGCAGCGCGAGCAGCAGCAGAGGCCGTTCGAAGAGCGGCGCCTGAAACAGGAACGCGATCGCGGGCACCAGGATCGCCTGCACCGCCAGCATCAGCGCCATCATGCCCAGCAGCTTGCCGATGTAGATCGCGGGCCGGGCCACCGGCGCAAGGAGCAGCGCCTTGAGCGTGTCGCCATACCGCTCACGTTCGATGGTGCGTCCCAGCGCGAGCGTGCCGGAGAACGCGACGGCGACCCAGAGGATCCCTGGGGCGGCGCCTGGAACCGGTTCGCCCTCACGGACGAGCGCCATCGAGAAGATCATGACGCAGGAGACGGCAAACAGGAGCGTCGTGTAGATGATCTCGCGGCTCTTGAGCTCGACGGCGAAGTCCTTGCGAAACACGAGGAGCACGACCGACAGAAAGCTCATGCAGCCCCCACGAGCGTCCGGTAGCGCGCCCTGAGACCGGGCCCGGACGGTTCGTCGCACATCAGACGGCCCCCGCGAATCACGGCGACCCTGGTGACGAGCGACTGCGCGATATCCAGATCGTGCGTGGCGACGAGCACCATGCCGCCGTGCACCGCGACGCGCTTCAGCCGCTCGATCACCAGCGTGACGGCGCTGTCGTCGAGCCCTGTGAAGGGCTCGTCCAGCAGCAGCAGTCGCGGTTGATGGAGTAGCGCGCGCTCGAGCGCGAGACGCTGGCGCATGCCGCGCGAAAACGATCCCACCGTATCGTCGGCGCGATCGGTCAGTCCCGCTGACTCCAGCGCGGGCGTCACGACCGATGGGTCCAGTCCGTAGATGCGCGCGAAAAAGTCCAGGTTCTGGCGGGCGCTGAGCTCCGGGTACAGGTGCAGCTCGTGCGCCAGCAGTCCGATGCGCGCGCGCAGATGGCGGCCGTCGCCCGGGATCGGCTCGCTGCCGTAGCGAATCGTGCCGCTCGACGGCGTGACGAGCGTTGCGAGCATGCCGATCAGCGTGGACTTCCCTGCCCCGTTCGGACCGAGCAGCCCGAGAATGTCGCCCCGCGCGGCCGAGAGCGTGACGTGTGACACAGCCCGCCGCCGACCGAAGTGCCGCGACACATCAGCCAGGTCGACGCGATCGAAATCGGGGGTCACGCCGCGAGGCCGGTGCGGCTGGCCGGCTCCGGGCCGGTGTCGTCGGTGTCGAGAGCGCCGTAGATGTGCTCGAGCGATGCCATCAGCTGTTCGCGCCGCGACCGGTACGCGGGGCCATCGATCTTGCCGCGCTGATGCTGCGCTTCGAGCTTGACGAGCTCCTGCAGCAGCTTCTCGCGCCGGGCCAGCAGCTTCTTGCGCTCGTTCCCGGACGTCGTGGGTGTCGGCCGCCAGGCGAACCAGGCGCCGCCGAGGCCGACGAGCACCGCGATGCCGATCGCGACCCACCGCGGCGTCTGACTGTGATGCGGAAGGCCGCTGATGCTGATCTCGACAGGCGTGCCCGCCGGAATCGTTCCGCCTGCCGATGCGATATACATCCGGTCGCCGACCGGCATTTCCTGCTGGCGCTCGATCTGATGCGATGTCACGACCGGCTCGCCGACCTTCTCGACGATCAGGCCGAGATGATCGAGCGTCGCGGGAAACACCTGGTGAATCTCCACCGAGCCCGTGGGTGCGGGAAGGGCGAAGGCGATGGACGCGAACGTGTTGCCCGGTGGAAAGGGTCCGGAAATGCTCACCCGGCGGCCGGCAACCGCCGCCTGCGGGGCCCCGTCCATCACGGTCGTGCTCGTCGCTTGTGCCGGCGTTTCGAACACGAAGGGCTCGCGCGGCTGCACTGGCGCCGTCCCGCCGTTGATGATGTCGAGCAGGTAATACACGCGGACGATCTCGTCGTCCGGCTCGATGACGAATCGCGACTCGCCACCGAGCGTCACCTCGCCGGGAACGGCAGCCGCGCGTGCCGCTGCTTCGCGGCTCGCCTGTTCAGGGTCGGTGGCAACGAGCATCACGCGGATCCCGCCTTGCGACGGCGCCGGAAACTCCATCGACTCGAGCCGCTCTCCGTCGACGACGGCGACGGCTTTGAGGGTGGCGCCGGCAGCGAGCGGGCCGAACTGGGCGCGCCCCTGATCGTCGGTGCTGACCGTCTGCGCTTCGCCGTTGACGAGCAGTTCAACCGGATGGTCCGTGATGTTGTTCGAGAGCGAGCCTCGAATGAGCCTCACCGACACCGTGCGCTCGGGCAGGTCCGTGACGGGACGTGGAATACCCGACATCTCGCGGGCATCGGGCATCGCGATTTGCGCGACAGCCACCGCCGGCATGCTCACGCCGGCGACCATGGTGAGAAGGACGAGCAGCACTCGGACGATCACAGCTGAACCCCGCATCCCTTGCAGAACCTGGCGTCGGCGTCGTTCGCCGTCGCGCACGCCGCACAGGTCCGCGTGGCGGGCCTGCTGCCCGCGCTCTTCGACGCTTCAGGGGACTGCGTCTGCACCAGCCGGCTCGCAATCTCATGCTCGATGCGGGCACGGTAGCCGTCTCCTGCGTCGAGCTGTCGCATCAGACGGGCCGCCCGCGCGCGGAGACGCGTGGAGATCTCCTGGAAGTCTCCGTCGGCCAGCTTCCCCATCGCGCGATCGAACTCGAGTTCCTTCAGCGCCCGGAGCGCCAGGCTCTTCTCGCGCTCGAGCGCATCGCGCGTCCGCTGCCCGATGACGCGCGTGCGGTCCTCGCTGTCGTCGACGAGAGGCTTGACGGCGAGCAGCGTCGCAAGACCGACGAGCGCCGCGGCGCCGATCAAGACCGACAGCAGCACCACGCCGGAGATTCCCTGCGCGTTGGTCAGATACATGCCGACCGTCGCGCAGGCGAGTGCCGCGAGCAGGAACAGCTGCCAGGGCTGCAGGCCCTGAGTCCGTTGCAGCGAAGAGTTGTCCGGCGGGAGCTGGCCGTCGTCGGCCGCGCTAGTCGAGGTTCCGGAGCTCATCGTCGAGGCGATCCTCGATGTCCTGATCGACCGGCGCCGCTGCGCCCCGCGACGGCGCCTGCTTGGGCCGTCGCGACCACCGGACCGCTGCTGCGACGACGAAGACAGCGCCGGAGGCGCCCATCAGATACGGAAAGAGCCAGGCCAGGCGATTGAAGCCTTCGCTCGGAGGACTGGCCAGCGGCTCGAGGCTTCCGTACAGGTTCACGTAGTGCTGGATGATCTCGTCTTCAGTGCGGCCCGCCTCTGCGAACGCGCGAATCTCGCCGCGGATCTGGGCGGCATTTCCGCAGGCGCAGCTGGCGATGGGCTCCTTGCTGCAGCCGCCGCACAGGCACACCAGCTGCTCACCCACGCTCCGCTCGAGCTCAGTCCGCAGCGGGTTCGGATCGATCGCTGAACCGAGGCTGTGATCCTGCGCGAGCGCTGGAACACTTGCGCCGAGCAGCGCCAGAAGGATGACTGCCGTGCGCACAGCCTCCGCCGTCTCCGACTGCGACAGCGCAAAGGCGAACGTGCGCTCCGGCAGGAGCGCGATCCCCGTGCCGAGGGCGAGGATGCCGAAACCAAGCCACACCCAGTTCACCAGAGGGTTCACGTTGAACTGGAAGCTGGCTGCCTGATCGCTCGGCTCGTACGCCGCGAGGATGATGTAGAGATCCGCAGCGATCGATCGCCGGATTGCGACCTCGGTCGTCGGCTCCTGCGGTGCCTTGTGGAAAAACCACTTCGCGGGATACAGCCGGTCCACCTGCTCGCCGTCCTTGAAGACGGTGACGTAGGCGGTGACCGCCTGTTTCTGCACGTCTTCCGTGACGCGCAACTGGTCGTAGCGGATCGTGTAATCCCCGATGGTGGAGTCGGCACCCGGCCTGAGGAGTACTTGCGAATCGAGCTTGAAGCCTTCGCCCGCGAACCCGAAGAAGATGAGGACGATGCCCAGGTGGACGACGTAGCCGCCGTAGCGGCGCTTGTTGCGTCCCATGAGCCCGACGAGCGCGGTGAGGATGTCCGTCCCCGTGGCCTGTCTCCGCACGTTGGCGCCGCGCCAGAACTCCTGAACGATCGTACCCAGCACCATCGCGCACAGGGCGAAGCAGATGCCGGACACCCACACGCGGAAGCCGAGGGCCACGAAGAGCACCAGGGCGGCGACGGCCGACGACACCGGCCACAGGAACTGATGCACCAGATTGCTGACCGCGGACTTGCGCCAGGCGAGCAACGGCCCGACACCGGTCAGGAACAGGAGCACAAGGCCGATCGGCCGCATCCACTGGTTGAAGAAGGGCGGCCCCACGGTGATCCGCTGTCCCGTCACTGCCTCGCTGAGCGTCGGAAACATCGTCGCGAAGAGGACGAAGAATGCCGAGAACAGCAGAATCCAGTTGTTGACCATGAACGCGGCCTCGCGCGACAGCCACGAGTCGAGTTCATTACGCGCGCGCAGGAGCGGGAGCCGGTAGATCACCAGGCCGAAGCTGAAGACCAGCATCCCGACCATGAAGATGGTGAACAGCTTGGCCAGCACCGGGTCTGATCCGAAGGCGTGGACCGACTGCACGACGCCTGACCGCGTCATGAACGTGCCGAAGATGGTGAGGAAGAAGGTCACGATCACGAGCGTGACATTCCAGACGCGGAACATGCTGCGGCGTTCCTGCACCATCACCGAGTGAAGGAACGCCGTTGCGGTGAACCAGGGGAGCAGCGCCGCGTTCTCGACGGGGTCCCATCCCCAGTAGCCGCCCCACGCCAGCTCCTCGTAGGCCCAGATCATCCCGAGGACGAGTCCCAGCGACAGGAAGAACCACGCGAACATCGTCCAGCGCCGCACGGCCCGCAGCCACCCGTCGTCCAGGTGGCCGGTGATCAATGCGGCAATGCCGAACGCGAACGGGATGGTCATGCCCACGAAGCCCGTGTAGAGCGAGGGCGGGTGGATCACCATCCAGTAGGTCTGCAGCAGCGGGTTGAGTCCCCTGCCGTCGGGAGGCGCGTCGATCAGGAAAGTCGCAAACGGATTCTTGTGGACGATCATCAGGTACAGGAAGAACATCTGCACCGCGGCGATCGTGGCCACGACGTACGGAATCAGTTCCCTGTGCCGCTCGCGGTTGACGGCGACTGCGAGCGATCCAAAGATGGACAGCAGGAACACCCAGAACATGATGGAGCCGTCGAGCCCGCCCCAGTACGCCGTCAGCTTGTAGAACAGAGGCTGTGCGCGGTCGGAGTATCCGCTGACGTAGCGAATCGAGAAGTCGTTCGTGAGGAAGGCGTTGACGATGACCGCCGAGGCGGCAGTCATGATGGCGGCGATCAGGTAGAAGGCCCCGATGCCGCTTTCGATGAGGCGATGCGATCGCCGGCGCGCCCCCGCCACTGAGGCGGCCGCAGCGTAGCTGCAGGTCACGAAGGCCGCCAGGATGAGGAACGTGCCGAGCGAAGCCATTCTTTAGTTTCCTGTGGGTGTACTGCCCTCGAACTTGACGGCCTCCTCGTACTTCGAGGGGCACTTCGCCATCACGCCGTTGGGAGCCGTTTCGAACCCTGTCGGCGTGAGCTGCCCTTTGAGGACGACTTCGGAATCGTCCTGAAATGTGTCCGGCACGATGCCGGAGTACGACGCATTGATGACGGCGCCGTTGCTCTGCACATCGAAGATGTAGTCGAGCGAGTTGGGCCGCTTCTTGATTGACCCCGGCACGACGAAACCGTGCAGTTGAAGGGCCTTGCCCTCCCACGCGGCGCGGTCGACCACGACTTCATCGACATGCTTGTAGTACTCGGTCCCTTCGCGGAGCGTTGACCAGAGGAGGCCCGAGAAGGCCAGGACCAGAACGACCGAAGTGATGCCGATTTTGATATATCGATGTGTCATAAGGGTTTCCGGTCAGGAAAAGCCACCATCAGAATAGCTCGACTACCCCCCGGATGCAACCGCGTCCGTGGGCACGCCAAGCCCATTCAACAGCCTATATACGGCGGCCACGGGCAATCCTACGACGTTGGTATACGAGCCCTGGATTCGTGGGATGAAACGGCTCGCGAGACCCTGGATGCCGTAGGCTCCGGCTTTATCGTTCCCCTCCCCGGTTGAGGCGTACCAGTCGATGTCTTCGGCACTCAGCCGTGCGAACCAGACCTCGGTAGACTCGACCGCGGCACGTTCCACCTCGGCAGTCCGCACACTCAGCCCAGTCAGCACCCGGTGCACGCGGCCGGACAGCCGCTCGAGCATGCGCCTCGCCTCCTGTTCGTTCGATGGTTTGCCCAGCACGTCGTCCTCCACTACCACCGCGGTGTCGGCGCCGAGGACGACGAGCTCGTGGTTGGCGAAGGGATCCCGCATCGACAGGAGCTCCAACCCGCGCGCCGACTTGCTGGACGCGAGCCGCTTCACGTAGGCATCGGGCGTCTCCCCGGCGTGCCGGCCCTCGTCGACGTCCGTGGTGACGACGTCGAAGGAGAAGCCCGCTGCCGTCAGCAGTTGCCGGCGGCGAGGCGATGCCGAAGCGAGCACGAGCCGCATCGCGCGATCATACTGGCTTCAGGCTTCAGGCTTCAGGCCACAGGCTACAGGCCACAGGCTCCAGGCTCCAGGCTTCGGGCTCCGGGGCAGTCCACAGTCGCTCGTCTCGAATTGACGTATCTTCTTTCGAGGACGCGGCCCGCCGCGAGCCTGAAGCCCAAGCGCGCCTGAAGCCCGGAGCCTGAAGCCCGGAGCCTGTAGCCTGGAGCCCGGAGCCTATTTGATGGATTCCCTCTCGAACGCCGTCCCTGGTGCCGTCGCCCTCCTGCTGCGAGACGCTCCGCTCTCGCCGGGCAAGGTGCAGTGCGCCTGGTCGGTCGCGGTGGGTCCCGCGATGCAGCGCGCGACGACCATACGGCTGGACGGCGCTCGCTTGCTGGTCAAAGCCGTGGACCCGCAATGGGCACGAGAGATCCGGCGTTCGACGTCCGTGATCCTTCCGCGACTTCAGTATCTGCTCGGGACCGGAGTCGTGACCCATCTCGAGGTGGGCACGGCGCGCTAGCGCAGGACGCAGGACTTCAGGACCCAGGACCCAGGACCCAGGACGAAGCTCAAACCAGCCCTATGCCCTCCTCCGTCATCGTCAGTGCAGTCAGGACGCCGACCGGCAAGCTGCTCGGCGCGCTCAGGTCCTTTTCAGCCACCGACCTCGGTGCGCTCGTCGTCCGCGAGGCCGTCAGGCGCGCTGGCATCGACCCTGCGATCGTCGACGAATGCATCATGGGCAACGTCGTGTCCGCCGGGCTCGGCCAGGCGCCGGCCAGGCAGGCCGCACTGCGCGGCGGATTGCCCGACGCTGTCGCGGCCCTGACGGTGAACAAGGTGTGCGGCTCCGGCTTGAAGGCCGTGATGCTTGCCGCGCAAGGGATCGCCGCGGGCGATATCGAAGTCGCAGTCGCAGGCGGCATGGAGTCGATGAGCAACGCGCCGTACCTGCTGCCCCGAGTGCGCGAGGGCCTCAGGCTCGGCCACGGCGAGCTCCTGGACGCGATGATCGTGGACGGCCTCTGGTGCTCCTTCGAGGAGTGCCACATGGGGAACACCGGAGAAGTCGTTGCCGAGCATTACCACGTCACGCGGAGCGACCAGGACGAGTACGCCGCCCGGAGCCATCACAAAGCCGCGAATGCTACCGGGTCAGGCTGGTTCGAGGACGAAATCCTACCGGTTCATATCGCTCAGAAGCGCGGCGACGCCCTGGTCGTCCGCGCCGACGAGCCGATCCGCGCCGACACGAGCGTCGAGCAGCTCGCTGCGCTAGGTCCGGCGTTCAAGGCAGGCGGGACGGTGACTGCCGGCAACGCTCCGGGTGTGAATGACGGCGCATCCGCGCTGATCGTGATGTCCGAGGCGCGGGCTGAATCGCTCGGACTCACTCCCCTCGCCCGCATCGTCGGACAGGCGACGAGCGGTCTCGCCCCCAGGTTCGTGCTGATGACGCCGGTCGAGGCCGTGAGACGCGTCGCGACGAAGGTCGGATGGAAGCTCGAGGACGTCGACCTGTTCGAGTTGAACGAAGCCTTCTCGGCGCAGGCCGTGGCCGTCGTCCGTGAGCTCGGCATCCCCGAGGAGAAGGTCAACGTGCAGGGCGGCGCGGTTGCGCTGGGGCACGCGATCGGCTCGAGCGGAGCCAGAATCCTGACGACGTTGTTGTATGCGTTGAAGCGCCGGGGCCTGAAGCGTGGCATCGCGACGTTGTGCCTGGGTGGCGGCAACGGCGTCGCCCTGGCGGTAGAGCGAGTCTGATCTCAGACGAGCGCGCCGCGCACCAGAGGAATGATGAACGAAGCACGGAGCACGCACGTGAAGCCTCGACGCATCGGAGTCGTTGGCGCCGGGACGATGGGATCGGGCATCGCGCAGGTGTTCGCGCAAGCGGGTTTCGACGTCCAGGTCGTCGATGTCTCGGCGCCCGCACTCGACGGCGCCAGGCGCATCGTCGCCAGGAGCCTGGCGAAGTTCGTGGAGAAGGAGACAATCACGAAGACACTCCACGACGAGACGCTTGCGCGGCTCGCCTACGGTTCTTCACTCGATGTCCTCGCCACGACGGACGTGGTGGTTGAAGCGATCGTCGAAGAGGCGCAGGCGAAGTTCGACCTGTTCGCTGCGCTCGATCGGCTTGTCCCTGCCCACGCGATCCTCGCGTCGAACACATCGTCGATCTCGATTACGAGGATTGGCGCCGCGACGAAACATCCCGAGCGTGTCGTTGGCATGCACTTCATGAACCCCGTGCCGCTGATGACGCTCGTCGAGCTCGTACGCGGGCACGCGACATCGGACGAGACGATGAAGATCGTGCGGGATCTCTGCGGCGCGCTCGGCAAGACCGGCGTCGAAGCGGCCGACTACCCGGGCTTCATCGCCAATCGCGTCCTGATGCCCATGCTGAACGAGGCGTTCTACGCGGTCATGGAGGGCGTCGGCACGCCCGAGGCGATCGACGAGGTGATGAAGCGAGGGATGAATCACCCGATGGGACCGCTGCAGCTCGCCGACTTCATCGGCCTCGACGTCTGCCTCGCGGTGCTCGAGGTGATGCGCGATGGATTGGGCGATCCGAAGTACCGTCCGTGTCCCCTGCTGAAGCGCATGGTGGCGGCGGGTCATCTCGGACGCAAGACGGGGCGCGGCTTCTACGTGTACGCGTAGCCCGCTGTCGAGGCGCCCGTCAGCGTGCGCTTCGCCGCTTCGTCATCCAGAGCAGGAGCAGCAGCGGGCCAAGGGTCAGGAGCTCCTGCAGCGCGGTGAGCAGGTTGTATTGAATCGAGGGCAGCGACAGCGGCCGTGCCCGCTGTGTGCTTCTGAAGAGATCCCATCCCGACAGAAACCAGTGATCGCTCACCGGCCACAGCGCCTGGATTCCGCGTGGAACGTTCAAGTCCTCCCCTAGCCAGTCGAGCACGAGATGTGACCCATAGGCCACTCCGCAGACCGCGGCGACGCCCCAGTGCGCGCGTCCCGTGACCCACCTTGTCACGCCCGCGGCGACAATCATTACGAACGCCACGGCCGTAAGGCTGTGGGTCACGGTTCGATGAATCTGCACATACAGAAGGTCGATGTCAGGAGCGACGGCAAGCAGTGCTGCGGAGCCGACAATGGCGGTCGTCGCGCGAGGCATCGGGCGGATTGGTGCCGGGAGGCGCTCGGCAGCCCACGCGACGATCGCGCCGGCCATCGCATGCGCAAGAGGACTGGGCATCGAGTCCGCTCATCATGGCAGATTCTGCGATTCCTTCGCCACGAGGCGAAAGTCGGCTCATGTCATTAAGATGTTCAAGAATAGTAAGTTATCTCTCAGAATAGGCAGCCAATGCGCTTGACTTTCGCTTGGCACGTCCGTAGAATACCCGCGCTTGCTAGGCCGTGTCCGGCTGCCGCCGGGTGCCACGCAGCCGCCGAAGGGAGTCCGCATGCCATCCGTTGATCGCAGTTCCGCCGCCGACCGTCCGCCTTCCGACGACCGTCAGGATCGCGAACGCCAGAAGGCCGTCGAGCTGGCCATGGGCCAGATCGAAAAGCAGTTCGGCAAAGGGTCGATCATGCGCCTCGGGCAGAAGGGGCCTATTCAACCCATCGAGGCGATTCCCACAGGGGCTATCAGCATCGACTACGCCCTCGGCATCGGCGGTGTCCCGCGCGGCCGCGTCATCGAGATCTTCGGACCGGAATCGTCGGGCAAGACGACGTTGGCGCTGCAGGTGATCGCGGAGGCGCAGAAGCTCGGAGGAATGGCGGCCTTCGTCGATGCCGAACATGCGCTCGACGCCGCGTATGCACAGAAGCTTGGTGTCGATCTCGAGAATCTGCTCGTGTCGCAGCCTGACAACGGCGAACAGGCGCTCGAGATCGTCGAAGTGCTCATCCGGTCGGGCGGCGTCGATGTCGTCGTCGTCGACTCGGTGGCAGCGCTCGTGCCCAAGGCCGAGATCGAGGGCGACATGGGCGAGGCGCAGATGGGGCTGCAGGCGCGCCTCATGTCGCAGGCGCTGCGCAAGCTCACGGGCTTCGTGTCCAAGTCGAAGACGAGCCTGATCTTCATCAATCAGCTGCGCGAGAAGATCGGCGTCATGTTCGGCAATCCCGAGACAACCACTGGCGGCCGCGCGTTGAAGTTCTACGCGTCGGTGCGCATGGACATCCGCCGGATTGCGAGCATCAAGGACGGCGACGCGGTGATTGGCGGCCGCACGCGCGTGAAAGTCGTCAAGAACAAGGTCGCGCCTCCCTTCCGCGAGGCCGAGTTCGACGTGATGTACGGCGAAGGGATCTCGCGTACGGGCGACCTGCTCGATCTTGCCGTCGAGAAGCGGATCGTCGAGAAGAGCGGCGCCTGGTTCGCGTACGGTGGTGAGCGGCTCGGCCAGGGACGCGAGAACGCGAAGCAGACCCTCAAGGACAATCCCGATATCTGTCGCGCGATCGAAGATCGCGTGCGGCGCGAGCTCGGATTGGTTCGCGAGGCCGACGTGGTCGCCGTCTCGTAACGAGTGCTGCGTCTTGCGGCTCGGCGGTAGGCCGGGCTACTATCGATATCTTCGCGTGCCGGCCCGGGGCCGGCACGTAGGCCACCTCGGGGCGAGGTAGCTCAGTTGGTAGAGCATACGACTGAAAATCGTAGTGTCGACAGTTCGATTCTGTCCCTCGCCACCATTTCAACTACAAGCCACACAACGAGTTCCGACGCGACGACGAACTGACGTCGTCGCTCTGATTTTTCAGGAAGTCACAACATAGTCACACGAGATCGTCTGCTTGACCGCGACGCGTTCTCGGGCGTTCTGGCGGGTCTGACGTCTGACCAAGCCCCAGCTCGACCCGTCGCTGGATCGCCCGTCCTGAGTCATCCTCGCGTGCTTACCCTCGGTCGTTTACTCAGTAGAAAACGATTCGATCGCTATCCAGCCAGTCTGGCGCTTCGTAGTCCTTCGCCGCCTCGTGGGACGACAGCGCCCATCGCAGCTTTCTCAAGCTGTTAAGCGCCTGCTCAAGCAACGCGTCCTGCTTCGCCGGATAGGCCAAATCGAAGTCGTCAGGCTTCAGCGAGTGTGCCGGTTCCTGCCTGATCTCGCGGATATCACGCCATGGCTTTACCAATTCACGGGAGCCGTCCGCACCATCTGCCTTTCGGTAGCGAGCACTCAGCCAACGCTCAAGCAGCGTGATTGTTCCGAGCTGACGACGCTCGATGGTGTCCTTGGACTCGATGCGATCCTCAAGCGGGATATTGTCTCTGAAGAAATCCCGATTCAGGTTGTCGGACAGCATCTTGTCGAGGACTTGCGCGAACTCGCGATACTGCCTTCGGGTTGGTCGAAGCATCGTTGCGAACTCAAGGGGGCGCCTGTCCTCCGCGAACGTTTCCCTGAAAAGCGGCGGCTTCCCGATCATTTCCGCGAGCCGGTTAATCTCAATCTGCTCGCGAATGAAGGCCTGATATACCGACACGAACTTCGGACGTTGGCCGAACAGTGTGGCTCCGCGGTAATCGCTATTAATCGAGCATTCTTCGGTCAGCTCATGGGCTCGCCACGTTTGCTGATGCTCCGGCGACAAATCGGCAAGATATCGCAGGTACACCACCACAACGCGATTCTTGCCTCTGTCGTAGCCGATCCCGAATGTCTGAAGCAAGACCTTGTCGCGCTCGGCCATCTGATCAGACTTGAAGTGCTCGTCACTGACGGAGATCATTCCGGAGGAATCCGAGAAGCGGCAAAAGTATCTGGGATCGCGAAAGTAGTTCTCCAACACGCGTAGCTCGAAGAAAACCGCCGCTAGCTGGGGTTCCGCGAGTGCTAGCCGCCGGGTGTATGGCCGATCGGCGTATTGCTCAGCGTATGCGCCAAGCGACTTGCCGGACGGATACACGCAGACCCAGTTGGGATCCTCTTGATTGAGCAGCTCCACCTGGCGTTCTGGTGGCAAATCGGGCAATCGCTTGATGTGTGGGTTCTCGCTATAGCTGGCAAACGTCAGGTCAAGGTCACGACTCAACACGAGTCGCCCGAGCCGATCTCGCATTGCGTCCCATGGGACGTCGAACGTTCCAGCTAATGCGCTACCAGGTATTCCGTTGAAGTCTCGAGACGCAACGAAGAAATCGTGCGCCGACTTGAGGACGTCGTTATCGTCAGCCATTGGCCGGCCCGTGTAGGTGTGACGAAACCCCTACCCTTTGGAGATCGCCTTCAAGATGTCATCCGCCGTCGGCCGCTTGCTCTGCTCAAATTCGAGCATCTGACGAATGAAGGTGTTCGTGGCTGGGTCTGAGGATGGATCGGCAAACGCCTTGGCACCTACAACGAACGGGCCCGGCGTATCGCCGGTCAACATCTCGTACCAACTGATCCCCAGCGCGTAAATGTCGCTCGCGGCGGTGGCTTCGTGCGGAGCGACGCGCTGTTCGTAAGCCATGTAGTACCACGATCCCAGCTGGATGGACGCCTTGGTGATGGTTCCCGCTGACGTAAACGCAGGATTCATGTCGTCCCACCGAACGATTCCAAGATCGCCGAGAACGTACCGATCGCCGAACCGAAGAATGTTGGGTGGCTTCACGTCGCGATGAACGCAGCCCATGCCGTGCAGATACCTGAGTCCGGCGGCGATCTCGGCGATCACCACGCGTGCTTCATCGGCGGTTAGAGGCGCAGTCTCGATTTGCGCACCTAGAGATTGATCAGCCAGCTCCATGATCAAGAATGGGTGCTCATTATCGTAGGTGCCTCGATCGACGTGCGGAACGATGTTCGGGTGTGAAAGCGCCGACCCGTTCTCCGACTCTCGTGCGAATCGACGTTTCACGTCATTGAGCATCGACGGTGCAAGCAAATCCGCCCGAGGGTCAACGACCTTGACGGCGAAATCCTTTCGACCGACGACACGTTGACACCGCCACACTTGCGCCACCGCGCCGCGCCCTAGTTCAACGACCAGTTCATAGTCGAAGTCTCTCGCCTTTAGACGCAGACCCGGCGACAGCGCCAATGTTGCCGGCCTAATCTGAGTGAACGCGTTGTCGATGTCCTCCTTGGTGATGAGGGCACCATCTCGCCGAACACGAAACTTCGCACGCTCGATGGGGCGCAAGCTGGTCGTCGGAGTCAAGAAAGGCGCGAACGCGTTCTTGCCGTTGTGCGCTTCGAGCGTGGCTGGGCTCCATTCAGTCGCCGCCATCAAATCGACAGCGGTGATGATGTCCCCTTCTTTCTTGTCCTTGAGGTGTTGATGAAAACGCTCAAGCCACGGTCGAAGCTTCTTGGCCATCTAGCGTTAACGCAGATCGCGGTGCCACGACCGCAGCACGACTGCGCGTCGTTCGGCTGTCGCTGGTGACAGACCGCTGAGGCGCGCGATTCGCTCGCCAAGCTTCCTTACGTCCACCGCGTCGGAGTCGAGAA
>JBFWPD010000022.1:0-17701 GCA_050250175.1 Vicinamibacterales bacterium | reverse complement strand
TGGCATTTGGCAATACGGGCAAGTACGGCGACGTGTTCACGTCGACGAATCGAGCGGATCGCGATCAAACTCTGCTCAACCGAATATACGGCTCAGGTAAATAATGCCGTCTTCCACTCGTGTCTTGATCGCCCGCAGCTGCTCGAAAGCGTAGCGCCCGGAGCTGCCGTGCGTGCCGTGGTTGAACATGCCGAACGGCTCAAGGATGTTCGACACGTCCTGGTCGACGAAATGCTCCAGGGGTTCGGTCACAAGGCCCTTGCGCCTGAGCGCGAAATGGATCTTGGCGCGCCTGGTTGGCCGTCCCTCGTGGAGCTGGCAGTTGGGAACGTCCTGGACCACCAGCGCGTCGGGTGCGCGCTCGTCGAGGATCTTCGTGAAGATCTCGCGGGCGCTCGTGCAAAAGTGCCGTGAGGCATCCGGATTTTCTGGGTGAAGCGAAAACAGTGCGCCGCGCCAGCGGCTGTCTAGGTCATCAGAGAGCGCGAGCAGCTCGTCACCGATCCGCGTTTCGCGCAGCCGCGAGAGGTCGTCTCCTGCACCGAGCGGCGCCTGGTCGGCGACAAGCGCGTCCATCAGCTCGATGCTGTTCGCGTTCTCGCGCTCTGAGAGGTCCAGCAGCTCGTTCTCGAGTTCGCCGGTCTGCCGGGAGTCTGCCTCGCGATCCAGCGCGACGTAGGAGCGGTGGAGCGTTTCGACTGAGGCTCGAAACGTCACGTAGGTCGTGACCACCTGCGGGCGGGACTGGAGCCGAGCCAGCGCCTGGGCGAGGCGCTGCCGGTTGGCGCGCACGCGTGCATTGTGCGCCCGCGCCTCGCGGTTGTAGGTGTCGATTGTCTGGTTGACCTTGCGGACCGCCTGGTTGTAGCGGCTGATGGCCTGCCGCTGGCGACTCTGAAGCTGCTGCATGCGGCTACGCAGCTGTCCCGGCGTCATACGTGCCATGGTGACCTTCCGTTCGGCGTCAGAATGCCTCATCGTGGATCCGACCTAGCATACAAGCCGGGCGGCCCACGATGGCCGCCCACGCTTGCCTCACTAACGTCACACTGCCCTAGCCTAGTGGCCGGCGCGCTGCTCGTGGACGATCGCCCGCAGTCGATCCTCCCATCCTGCGGCGTGCACGACACGATCGAATCCGTCGCCATCGCCGCTCAGCAGCTCGAGCCGAGTGCGCTGGCTCAGCTCGGGCCAGTTCTCGTACATGACGTAAGCCGCATTGCCGTAGTCCAAGTTCTCGAACACGACCAAATCGTCCTCGAGCTGGGCGCCGAAGTAGCGGCTGAACCCGCTCGTACCGCTGATGAACGCGAGCGGCTTCATCTTGGCCAGCAGGTCGTACCGTTCCGAGAGTCGATGCCTAAGCTGCTCGGTCGGCCGCCGCATCTTCGAGAGAATGTGCGCGATCGTAGCGTCCCGCTGCCCAGGCGGCAGGATTTCCCAGTCCACGTAGATGGTCTTGAGGTAGTCGTCGCGCGTCGCGTCGGAGCGGTACACGTCGGCTCCGCCAACGTTCTCCTGCAGCAAGTTCAATGCGAAGAGGAGATCGTCCTTGAACCCGTCGGCGTCTCGATCGAACACTTCATCGACCGAAACCTTGATGACAAAAACGGGCTCCGCCCCACCGCCCTCCTCCGCCAGGACTTCGGTCGTAAGCGTCACCTCACGAGGCGCATGGACGTCGCGCTGGTAAACCTCGCGGTCCTGGTAGTGCGTGTGTGAGCCGTTACTCCAATCGCCCCAGTTCGGCGTCTCCCACGAGAACGTCTTCGTGACCATCGGCAGGTCCTTGCGGACGACTTCGTAGCCGTCGAGGTTCCGCCGCGAGTAGATGCCGACATCACGCGTCGGCATGTCGGGCGTTTCGACCTCCGGCCGCCCGACGTAGTCGTCGTCGAGGCCGTTGTGCGCGTAATCACCTGCCGCGATCGCGCTCAGGGGTATCTTGCGAACGACTGCCGCAACCAGGTTCGGTTGCGGCAGCTTGGCGATCTTCTCGGTGATCCGGCTTGGGATCTGACGCAGGTTCTTCTTCATGGTCAGTTCCTACTTCCGGACCTGGCTGTAGCCCCTGTCGGTCGCGTCGGACAGCGCGTTGTAGACCTGGTAGGCGACTTCCTTCGTGCCGCCGAGCGAGAACTTGCCGCTGGGCGTCATCTTGCCGGCGATGCCGACCCAGTGCTGGCCCTTCTCCCAGCGCACTGCGCGGAGGCGATCCAGCAGCTCCTGCCGGCGGCCGTCGCGCTGGGCCTTGTCGGTGATATCGACC
The DNA here is from genome assembly GCA_050250175.1 of Vicinamibacterales bacterium. Classification (GTDB taxonomy): domain Bacteria; phylum Acidobacteriota; class Vicinamibacteria; order Vicinamibacterales; family CAVVIG01; genus JBFWPD01. The sequence continues at coordinate 15,432 of JBFWPD010000022.1, read as the reverse complement.
AACTCGTGACCGATCGCGCCGATGGCCGCGAGCACCGGTGCCGCGCCGGTGACCTTGCGCTCGCGGTCTTCGATCGCGGGGCCGAGCAGATCAGCCACGGCACCGAACCACTCGAGCGCAGCGGTCCTGACCTTCTCCACGTTGCCGTTCTCGATGAAGACGGGCTTCGCGCCGTGCTTCACGCCACCGATGCCTTCCGCGAGGGTGACGACGGCGCCGCGCAGCGCCGTGATCGTGACCACGTCGGTGTCCTTCTTCCCGAGCTGTCGGCTCGCGGTGTTGACGCGGCCCTTGAACAGCGGGGTGGCCTCTTCGACATCACGGGCGACCGACGTCAGTGGATCGCGCGCGTCCATCCCGATCGCGAGCGCCGCGTTGGGGCGAACGCCGAACGTGTTCACGTCGTGGAACGCCTGGCGCGCCCATGTCGCCGGGCGGCCGTGACAGAACATCACGGCGATGCGATCGCCCTTGGTGGCCGGATTCATCCGCGACGCCTCGAAGCGAGCCGCGAGCTGCGTCTCGCCGTCGATCGCGATGAGCTGCGCGTCGTACGGGATCTGCAGCATCGCCCCGCCGTTCTGGATTTCTTCAGTCGGCAGGACTTCGGCGCTCCACAGGATGATCGCCGGCGTGAGGCCCGTTTCGCCCTTGTGAATGTTGTCGATGTACTTCGCGTACTCGGGCACGTTGCGCTTCTTCGCGCCTTCGAACATCCGCTGCACCTCGGAGCGGATCTCGCGAACGGCAGCGAGCGCCGGGTCTTCGGCGACGAGCTTCTCGTCCTGCGTCTGACGAGGGTCAACGACCAGCTGGAAGAGCTGAGCGCCCGGCACGGCGGCGAGAAACTGATTCGGGTTGATGATGACGCCCGCGACGGTCTGGCCGCGCGTGGGATCGAGGGTCGGCATAATGCGGTTCTCCTTATCTTCGCTAGAGGCGCATCAGAGGACCCGTGGTAGCTTTGGGTGTCCAGTCCAGTGGCTCGTTGGAGTCTCTGGCGCCAGTGTCCGGGTAGGCCTCATTGCCTGCCCGGACATTTTTATAGCACCCGAGATGCTCATCTGTCAATCTCGAGATAGATTTTTTAGGACTCGGGGCCAGAACATCCGCTGCTTTATTGTCCCGAGATGCCGCGGCCTGGATGCACAGTATTTCCGCAAACCGCTGAGGGGTGGCGGTTTAGCCGAGTTGAGAGCCTGGGTTGGAAATGCAGCTGGGCGGCGGCGGTCAGAGCGCTCTGGGTCGAGTTCCGCTCGAATGCGCGCGCCGCTGGTGGTCGAAACCGCGTCACTTCCCTTGGTTCGCGCGCGCGACGAACATCTCGACCGTCAGCACCGTCACGTCGTCAACGTCAACTGAGCTGCTGCCGCAGGGCGCCGCTGACGGACCAGTCCCTGAGGGTCAGCCAGGCCCGCCCAGCACCAGGTAGGCGGCCTTGTCGCCGTCCTCCCGCACAGCATCGCCGAGGCACAACATCTCGAACGGCACCTCCTGCTCGGCGGTGCCGCTCGTCTCCTGTCACTCATCGAGACGAGAACGGACCGGTCGTCCTTGCTGGCGTGCACCAGTTCGGGCGCTGGACAGCTTGAGGACGTCGCGCGTGTGGGTCTGGATGGCGAAGGCGACGTCATCGAGCAGCTGCTTGAGTCCCAGAAGAAACCGCGTTCGCGTCTGTCTAGGCTCAGCGACGGTGAATCAACGTCGTCTCGCTGGCGAAGTCGCCTCAATCACGCCGAGGACATTCGACGCGGCCAACGTGGGATCACGCCGGACCTCGCTTTCCCAAACGCGAACGACCGTCCAGCCGAGCGATCGCAGAACACGCGCCACCTGCCGGTCGCGTTGGCGATTTCGTTCGATCTTCGCAACCCAGTAGGGCGCATTCCAGCCTTCAGCCAGCTTGCGCTTCCTCTCTGACCACCTGCGCCCGTGCCAGAAATCACCGTCGCAGAAGACCACAACACGGTGTCTCGCGATCACCAAGTCGGGACGGCCGGTCAGTGCGGGCGGATGCAAGCGATACCGAACTCCGGCAGCCCAAAGAGCCTTTCGCAAGAGGATCTCCGGAGTGGTATTCTGCCGACGATTGCTGGCACCCACTCGGCTCGTCTTCGCGCTGCGAGGACGGTAGTTCTCGTACCGCGGCACTGATACTGCTCTGGTCTTCGCTGGCATCGCTGTTCAACGGATGCGAGAGCGTCTCGCCGCCGAGCGTTGTCCTATCAGGACACGGGTTTCCGCATCATGGCGAAGGTCATCAGTCTTTTTTCCGGAGCTGGCGGGCTCGACTACGGCCTTGAGGCCGCAGGGTTCGCCTTCGGCGCCGGCGTCGAGATGGACCCGGACTGCGTGGCGACCCTCTTGGAGAGCCGCCCAGATTGGCCGGTTTTGAACCGGAGCATCTTCGACGTCCCCACGCAGGAATTGCTCGACCTCTCAAGCTCCAAGAAGGGCGACGTCGATCTCGTCGCTGGTGGTCCGCCCTGTCAACCGTTCTCGAAGGCCGGCTACTGGGCTCGGGGCGACGCTCGGCGTCTCTCCGACCCAAGGTCAGATACGCTTGGCGCGTACCTCAGAGTCGTACGCGAGACGCTTCCCAGGGCCATCCTGCTGGAGAACGTCGAAGGGCTGAAATACGCCGGGAAGGATGAAGGGCTGCAGCTTCTGTTGAGGGAGCTCGACGAGATCAACAGGGATGAAGGCACATCGTACGTCCCTTACGTCGACGTACTCAACGCCGCTGACTTCGGCGTTCCTCAATTGCGAGAGCGCGTGTTCGTCGTGGCTCACCGAGACGGAAACAGGTTTACATTTCCAAAACCGACTCACTTCTCGGCAGAGCGTCCTCGGGACCTGCTGGAGGATGCCGTGGAGCCGTACCGCACCGCATGGGACGCGCTCGCCGACGTGACGGTCTCTGAAGATGAGGATCTCGCCGTTCGAGGCAAGTGGGCCGACCTGTTGCCGTCGATCCCGGAAGGTTCTAACTATCTCCACCACACCGACCGCGGGGGGGGAATGCCCCTTTTTGGATGGAGGCGCCGTTACTGGACGTTTCTCCTGAAGTTGGCCAAGAACCGGCCATCATGGACGATCCAAGCGCAGCCAGGTCCGGCCGTTGGACCTTTCCACTGGTCCAATCGGCGGCTCAGCGTCCGCGAGCTCTCCCGACTCCAGACATTTCCCGCCGACGTCAACATCGTCGGTGGTCGAGGATCAGCGCAGAGGCAATTGGGAAACGCCGTTCCGTCGTTGCTGGCCGAAGTCATGGGGCGGGCGATCAGCGCACAACTACTCGATAGGCCTGTCCCGGGGGCGACGCCAACGCTGCTGCCACCTCGGCGCACTCCGATTCCGCCGCCTGAACGCGTTGCCAGGGTTCCGAAGCGCTTCCATCAGCTTGTCGGCGACCATGCCCCCCACCCTGGAACTGGATTGGGCAATGCGGCCTCGCGACGAACTCAGTTTGCCTGAGCCACTCAGCTCAAGAAGCGTGTAGCTGGTCCAGTACGACCCGGAGGTCGTTGGCCCAGTTGTCCTTCACGAGGACGTTCGACGAGAGCCGACCTACGCACTTCGGGTGCGGCTCGAGCAATCCCGTCGGCGTGAATCGGAACTCCCACTGCTTCGTGATGGGGTGCAGACAAGCCGCCAGGACTTGGAATTGCGTTGGCTTGTAGTAGCGACTGCAAGGGTCTGCTTTCGACGCACGGGTTTTCTGAAAATCGACCTTCGGAAGTCCCTTCTGCGTTCTCGCGAGCACGTTCTTGCATTCAATGAGGAACGGTTTTCGTCTGTACTCGACTTCGAAATCCGGCTTGCCATCCTCGATGATGTGCCGTACATGCCGCACGCCGGGCAGTTCCCGCAAATAGCTCTGGAGGTGGTGCTCCGCGACACCGCCGCGCACTGCCGCTGCCAGCCTGAACGCTCCGGAGATGATGTCGAGGATGTCGCTCGCAGGCAGGCCGAGCTGTAGCTCCAATGGATGGCGACCTGGAGCCGGCAACAGGACCTCGCCGGCAGCGAGGCTCTTTTCGATCCGATCCGACAGAAGCAGTCTCTCGCCGCAATCAAGGCCACTGGCCACGCGCTCGAACTCGACATAGCGAAGGAACTGGTCCGGTCGGAATCCAATGACCGTTTCGGTCTGCAGGTTCTCCTCTGGTCGCCTCTGCTTGCGCCGGGCGTCGGAACGATCACGCTGCCAGCCGTGCCATCCCTTTTCCTTGGCCGATCGGAGATCGCCGGTCTTGAATTCGACGGAGCTCGAGAACCAGGTCGGCGTGTGCATCCGAGGATCGACGGCGATGAACAGCCCTCGCTCGACGTGCACGCCGACCATGAGTGTGACCTTATGGCCCTTTGGATCAATGAAGAGGTTGTGGTACCGATCGAACTCGCTGCCGTACTTTATTTGAAAGCGATGCTCGTCCGGGGGGCGCCCACCCTGTCGGTATTCGTTGGCCGTGAAGGCGTAGCACACCAGATCGAGAGTCTCACCGGTCGGTGTTCGGATCGTGATCTCGAACGGAGCGGACCTCGGGTTCGCGGGCGTGACGATGCTCGCCCCACTCGCGACAAGTGCGCCCTCGATTCTCTCGACGACGGCCTCTCTTCTGACGACGGTGTATCTTCTCAAACAGACTCCTCGACAGGCGCACGCCCTCGAGCCATATGCTATGGCAAACATCCCGCCTTGCTGACAGGGATCAGTCTGTAAGGAATCGCCCTGAAGCTGCGTTCATCTGTACGTAGGGAGACCCCAGGTGTCTCCCGTGGAATCAGCAGATGAACTCGCCCGCGAAAGCTTGCGCCAAGGATCGCATCGCCGCGTTGAAGATGGGGTTCCGCTTCACGGAGCGGCAAGCCGGGTTCCTCTTGATGGTGCTTCAGCACTCCGGTGTGTTCATGGGGCGGCAATACGCGGCCTTCGCAGGCATCACGCACGGGCAGAAGGTCCACGACTTCCTCGAACGGCTGCTGGCCGCTCGGTTCGCTACGGCGTTTCGCGTTGGCCGCACTGGGCGCACTCGCGTCTTCCACGTTCACTACAAACCGCTCTACTCAGCGATCGGCGAGCCGGAGAATCGCAACCGGAAGCCCATCGCGATTGGCGCGCCATCGAACGGATGATGGTGCTCGACGCCGTCTTGGCCGAGCGCGAGCTCCTCTGGCTCGGTACCGAGCGGGACAAGTACGCGCACTTCGTAATGCTGCTGCGGGGTACCCTTCAGAACGACGAGTTACCGCGCCTGGTGTTCCGCAAGGCCGAGCACGATCAGACGGTCCGCTACTTCCCCGACAAGCTGCCGATCGGCGTCGATCCGGAAACCGAGCGCCACGTGTTCGTGTTCCTCGCCGCCGCCGGCTCGCCAATGGACTTCCGGCAGTTCCTGCTGCGCCACGCGGAACTGCTCAGGGCGCTCCGAAGCTGGACGATCCGCGTGTTGCTGCCGCGCGAACGGGCGAACCTCCGGGCCACCTACGAGGCCGCCGTCTACGACCAGCTTGCCCATCCGATGCCGCTGTCCTACCGGGACGATCTGCTCGCCAGTTTCCAGCGCCGGCGCGACGGACGACCGCCCGGCCGGATCGGCATGGACCCACCCACGCCCGGCGTTCGCATGCCGAGCGCGCCAGCGCTCACCGCTCTCTATCGCTGCTGGCTCAAGGTCGGTAATACGGTCGTGACGCAGGTGACGTCATCGATTCTTCGCGACGCACTCCAGCGCGGCCGAGGTACCGTCGAGTGCGCAGTTCTCGCGCACCCATATGCCCATCTCTCCTCCCTGGCTGGCACGTCCTGACGGTAGACCATGAAGGGGATGAACGCCGGGGGCAGCTTCATCCCCCCGATCGGTTCGCACGGGGAGCGCCGAGCACGGATGGCGAAACGACGCACGTCATTTCCCACGCGACAAGAAGGCCCGCTGCTGGTGCACCTTGCAGGGGACGCGTTGGACCGGACGCGGCGGCGCTCTCTGCCGCCGCCCGCAGCCCGCGCGCACAACAGAAGCGATAAGAAGGGCGTGAGCGACCCCCTCCCTGGCGCGCCATGATCGTCCCGCGCCCTGTTCAAGGGGTCGCTCACGCCCTTCGTGCGGGTGTCGGTGTCGCGCGCGATGAGTGGCAACCGCGTGCGGAAGCATGGTGCTGCGTCGACGTTTAAACGCGTGGTCGCAACCGCCGGGACGTTGCTGCGCCGCGGGAACTCCGAATCTTCTGTAAGGTTTCACCCGCCGCCTGCGTTCATCTGAGTAGAGCCCGCTGACCGCAAGCTGGCCACACGCACGCTCCGAGACGCGATTCTCGGGGCGTGCTCGGCGCGGTCAAGGCTCCGCTCGCAAGCTCGCCGCGTGCCCGTCCCGCGCACATCCGCCGGACCACGCGGCCTTGACCGTGCCTCCGCGCGCCCCGCGTTGGGCATTTATCGGAGCGTGCGGCAGACCATGTTCGCGTAGACGACGCGACGGTCAGGACGAGCCACTCGGCCGTCCAGCGGCACGCACTCGACGTGCCCACTCGATGCCGGCCCAGCGCCGGCGTCCGCGCTGACACCATGCGACCGCTCTGCGCGGTCGCGCCCACCGCAGCGCGACGACCAATCCCAGTCACGTTCGCTTGCCCAGTCGCGGTGTCGCGGCCTGGGCTGGAGACTCACAATGAACGTCCTGACATCACGGCACGAGAAGGTGGGCAGCGACGGAGATGGCTGGCCCGTGCTGCTGACCGTCGACGAGGCCGCCGCGTTACTCCGGACGACCAGACGCGCGATGTACGCGATGGTCGAGCGCCGCCAGTTGCCCGGCGTCGTGCGCATCCGTCGTCGCGTGCTCTTCCGCACGGAGGCGCTGCTAGACTGGGTGGACCAGAAGTCCGCGCCATCGCCGAAGGAGTGAACGGCGATGAGCGTGAACATCAGACGGCATCCTCGGGGCGGGTGGGACGTGGACATCCACGTTCTGCTGGCCACGGGGGATCGGCATCGCGAACGGCGCAAGCTGGATGCGAGCTGCTCGAAGACGACGGCGAAAGAATGGGCCGAGCGGCGGGAACGGGAGCTCCTGCTCGCGGGCCCGAAGATCCGGAAGGAGGTGCCCACCCTGGAGACATTTGCGCCGCGGTTCATCGAAGGCTACGCGCGCGCAAACCAACAGAAGCCGAGCGGGATCGCAGCCAAGCAGTCGATTCTGCGGTTGCACCTGATTCCAAAGCTCGGCACACGGTTGCTCGACACGATCAGCAACGAACAGGTTCAGCGCTTGAAGCTGGGCCTGCACGGCAAGTCGCCGAAGACGATCAACAACGTGCTGAGCGTTCTCAGCATGCTGTTGAAGCAGGCAGTGGAATGGGGCGTGCTGGAGAAGATGCCCTGCTCGATTCGCCTGATGCGGGTGACGCGAACGGACGCCGCGTTCCACGACTTCGAGGCGTACGAGCGGTTGCTGGACGCGGCGCAGACGATCGACCCGCGCAGCTACCTGATCGCACTTCTTGGTGGCGAAGCGGGCCTACGAGCGGGCGAGATCGTGGCACTCGAGTGGGCCGACATCGATCTCGATCGACGTCAGATCATCGTCCGGCACTCGGACTGGAACGGTGAGCTGACGGCGCCCAAGAACGGGCGCATCCGGTACGTCGGGATGACCGAGCGGCTGGCCACGGCGCTCCGCAAGCACCGGCATCTCCGTCACCGGCGGGTGCTGTGCAAGGACGACGGCACGCCGCTGACGCGGCAGGGCTGCTGGTCACGGGTGCGATACGCGGCGCATCGGGCGAAGGTGCCGACAGGCGTCCACATCCTCCGTCACACGTTCTGTTCGCACTTGGCGATGCAGGGCGCGCCGATGCGAGGGGTGCAGGAACTCGTCGGACACCAGAGCCTGGCGATGACGCAGCGGTATTCGCACCTGACGCCGGCGTCGCTCGACTCGACGATCAGATTGCTCGAAAACCGGCCGATCCGTCGCGCGGTTGGAGACAATCTGGAGACGCCACAGGGTCGAAACTCGTAGGTTGTTTGAGTAGAACGGGTTAAGTGGCTGGGTGTCAGGGACGGAATTCGCAACTGGCTCGTTACAGCGGCGTGAAGGTGGTGACGGTAACCCGCTGATTCGAAGAATCCTGTGCTCCGAGCCGCAGCACGTGCAATCGAAGCTGTCCGAAATATGTATACAAGTTTCGGACAGTAGTTTTCACGATGACCGGGTGACAGTCTGATCGCCATCTCCCGCGAGGATTGCCTCCAGTCGCCTTTTGAGCCGGCGTGGCGTCCTCGCCAGCCAAAGCATTCTGCTTTCATTCGCGCTCGCAGCCGTGCTGATGTCGGCGAGTACGGCGATCGTGGCACTCAACGCCCAACTGCTGAGACGTGCCGAGTTGTAGTCCGGGGACACCATGCAATCCGTGAGATTCTTAGCCGTCGGTCGCCCGGCCTCGATACAGGACGTTCCCAAACCGTCTCCCGGCCCAGGAAAGGTGCTGACCAAGATCTCGTCGTAACTTGGAGGAAGATACGGGATGTCGTCTTCTTACAGGGCGCGGCTCCGGTACGGACGATTCGGAGGGCCATATGACAGGATTTGATGGAAAGGTCGCGATCGTCACGGGCGGAGGCTCAGGCCTCGGTGAGGCCATCGGGAAAGCCCTCGGCCGGAGAGGGGTGAAGGTCGTCCTCTCCGACATCAATCTGAAGGGCGCAGAAAGGGTGGCGGCGGAGATCCAACGCGCCGGCGGGACTGCTACGGCGGTCGGTCAGGACACGGCCGAACCGAACGACTCCGAGCGCGTCGTTCAAGCCGCAGTGAGTACGTACGGGGCGCTTCACTATGCGGTGAACAACGCGGGGATCGGCGGAAAACAAGCACCGGCAGGAGAGGTGGACCTGACCGATTGGCAACGGGTCATCGACATCAATCTCAACGGCGTGCTCTACGGTATGCGGTATCAAATCCCGGCGATGCTTAGGGCTGGCGCTTCCGAGTGTGCCATCGTCAACATGGCGTCCATCCACGGGACGGTCGCGGCAATCGGGAACGGTGCGTATACGGCGGCCAAGCATGGCGTCGTGGGACTGACCAAGAACGCCGCCGCCGAGTATGGACCGCAGGGACTCAGAATCAACTGCGTCGGTCCCGCATACATCGAGACGCCGCTTCTGGCGGATCTGCCGGCCGAGTTCCGAACGCAACTGATTGCGCGTCACCCCCTCGGCAGACTTGGCCGCCCCGAGGAAGTCGCCCCGCTCGTGTGCTTTCTCCTCTCAGACGAAGCGTCGTTCATCACAGGTGGCTACTATCTCGTGGATGGAGGGTACACGGCAGTTTGATTGGACGTCGCGTCTCGTCGAGAGCCTGCGGGACGACTCCTCGCGGCGCACGCACGCTCGCCGGAACAGAGCGGCATGATGCGAACGTCGAATTCATAACTGAAACAGGAAAGGCGGCACAAGCCATTCTGCTCGCGCGGACATTCGCAGCCATGCTGGAGCGCTCAACCGTCAGCTGTCGCCGAACTGCTTGATCTTGCGATAGAGCGTCGCCTCCCCAATCCCGAGCTTCTGCGCGGCCTGGCTGCGATTGCCGCCCACGGCACGAAGCACGGACTTGATGTAGTCGCGTTCGACGTCCGCGAGCGGACGGACATCGGTTGCCACGATGGCATCGGGGACGGCGAGACCGACCTCGGGTGGAAGGTCGTCGAGATCGATGCGGCTGCGGCGCGTCAGCACGACGGCGCGCTCGATGGCATTTTCGAGTTCGCGCACGTTCCCAGGCCATCCGTAGCGCAGAAGTTGATGCGCGGCGGCCGGGGTGAACCCGCTGACCTTGCGGCCCGTTCGCGTGGCGGTGTCTGCCACGAACGCTCTGGCCAGGGGGAGAATGTCTTCACGCCGTTCGCGCAACGGCGGAATCTCGATTTCGACCACGCGCAGGCGGTAGTAGAGATCCTCGCGAAACCGTGCCGCTCGGATCTCCTTCACGAGATCGCGATTGGTGGCAGCGATGACGCGCGCGCTCACCGGACGATTGCGGTTTTCCCCGACGCGCCTGACCTGCCGCTCCTGCAACGCCCGGAGCAGCTTCACCTGCATCGGCGGCGGCACCTCGCCGATCTCGTCGAGCAACAGCGTGCCGCTGTTCGCGGCCTCGAAGAGGCCGACGCGATCCTGGGTCGCGCCGGTGAACGAGCCGCGGACGTGCCCGAACAGCTCTGATTCCAGCAGGTGTTCGGGAACCGCGCCACAGTTGATCGCCACGAAGGGTCCCCCGACGCGAGCCGACTGTTCGTGAATGAATCGTGCGATCCGCTCTTTGCCCACGCCGCTTTCGCCGGTGAGCAGGACCGTCGAGTCCACCTGGGCCACACGACGCGCGACATCGATGACGCGGTGCATCGCCGGGCTCTCGAGGATGAACCCCGACACGTCGCCGGGCTCGCTCGCGCGCGTGTCCTGGCGCCGGGCTCGCAGCCGCCGCTCCACTCGTCTCAGCTCGCTCGTGACCTGCGACAGTGCGGCATCGAGACAGGCCTTCTGGTAGAACGCGAGATGCGGCGTGATCACGTCGCCCCATTCCTGCAACGGCCGTCCGACGACGCGACAGCAGGCGTCACCTTTGCCACGACAGCGTTCCTCGAGACAGTAGACCTCCTGATCATGTGCGCGGGATAGGTACCCGCTCGCAAAGCCCGTGAGCGTCCAGCACACCGGCTCGTCCGACGGTCCCACATGGAGCAGATGCTGCTCCGCTTCGTACGAGTCATGCCAGACCGAGTCCCCGAGCGGCTTCGGTCCGTCTGTCGGCTGCCGGCCGGGCGACTCAACGCGCACGAGACCCTGCAAGGTGTGGAGGCGTCCCCCCGCGTGCCGCCACTCCTCCTCGCCGTCCCACGGCAACGCGGAGCGCAGGTTCTCGGCCGTGCGCCAGCCGTGCGCGTAGCCGAACCGCGTGAGCACGGCGCGGGCGCCGGTCAGCCCAAGCGTGTCGATCAACTCCCGCCGCAAGAGGCCGAGCGCGACGGCGTCGAGCAGCAGCACGCGCTCACCCGCAAATCGCAGAATTCCGCCCTCGTGGTCGAACTGCAGCAGCTCGTTCAAGTCCAGGTCACGGGCACGCACCGGATACTCCTCTCAAAATGAGAGCCCATCCTATCGCAACGAGAGCCTCGATGCGCAGGATGTCCCGCTAAGTCATTGAAAACACGATGCAGCCCGCCTGGCAGGCCCGTTGCCATAGCTATGGGCATGCGCCACACAGACGGCGCCAGATTTGGAGAAAACCATGAGCACCGAACGTTGGCAGATCGACAGCAGCCATTCCGGCATTCAGTTCACCGTCCGTCACCTCGTGATCGCGAAAGTGCGCGGCCAATTCAGCCGCTGGACGGGCTCGCTTGAGACCCCAGGCCGCGATTTCTCCCGCGCGTCCCTTGACGTCGTCATCGACGCGTCGAGCATCGACACGGGCGTCGCCGATCGCGACGCCCACCTGCGCTCCGCCGACTTCTTTGACGTCGAGCGCTATCCGGAGATCACCTTCAAGTCCACCAGCATCGAGCAGGCTGCCGCGGACCGTCTCCGCGTCACCGGCGCGCTAACCATCAAGGGCGTCACGCGCGACGTCGTGCTCGACGTCGAAGTGCTCGGTCAGGCGAAGGACCCGTGGGGCAACGAGCGCGCGGCGTTCAGCGCCACGACCGCGATCGATCGCCGCGAGTTTGGCCTCACCTGGAACCAGGTGCTGGAGACGGGTGGTGTGATGGTCGGTGAGCGCATCGACATCGCTATCGAGATCGAAGCCGTCCGTCAGGTGGCTTCGCAGGTTGCGTAACCCATCGCGTCAGTCACAGACACAGGAGCTTCACATGACCACGCTATTCGCCAATCCTTCATCTGCGCAGCTGCATGTCGGGCTGACGCTTCTGCGTGCCGTTGTCGGCACCATCTTCATCGCGCACGGAGCGCAGAAGCTGTTCGTGTTCGGCTTCGAGGGCGTCACCGGCGCCTTCACGACGATGGGCATTCCATTGCCCGCGCTCGTCGGTCCGGCGGTAGCTCTGCTGGAGTTTGTCGGTGGTGTGGCGCTCGTCGTCGGCCTGCTCACGCGGCTTGCGGCATTTGGGCTCGCCCTCACCATGGTCGGCGCGATTCTCTTCGTGCACCTGAGTGCGGGACTCTTCATGCCGAACGGCTATGAGTTCGCCTTGAGCCTTCTGGCAGCGTCGTCGTTCCTGGCCCTCGTGGGCGCGGGCCGCTACTCGCTCGACGGCGTGATTGGACGTCAGCGCGCACTCGCGTGAGGGATCCGCGGATCGCTGTTGGAGAACGCTCAGGGCCTGCAGAACAAGAGAGGTTGTCGTGAATACAGAAACCAGACCGCGACCGTACGGAGTGGCTCCGCCACACTTCAGATTGCCCGACACCAGCGTGTTAGGTCCCGTGCATCTGCTGGTCAGCAATCTCGAGCGATCGCTCGAGTTCTACCAGCGCGTGATCGGACTACGTGCCGAGCAGATCGGGCATGACCGTGCCGTGCTGACCGCACATGGTGACACGCGGCCCCTCGTGATGCTGCGCACACGCCCGGGAGTCACGCGCGCGCGGCGGGGCGCATTCGGCCTGTATCACTTCGCGATCTTGTTGCCCGATCGGCCTGCGCTCGGCCGCTTTGCTGCGCACCTGGCCGCGCAGAACATCCGTGTCGGCATGGCCGACCATCTCGTGAGCGAGGCCCTCTATCTATCCGACCCTGACCAGTTGGGTATCGAGGTATATGCCGATCGACCGCGCGACACGTGGCAGTATCGAGACGGCGAGCTCGCCATGACGACCGACCACCTGGACATCAACGACGTGATCGCCGCGAGTCATGGCTCGACCTGGAATGGCCTGCCGACGGGCACCACGATCGGCCACGTGCACCTGCACGTGGGTATTCTGCGCCTGGCGGAGGCTTTCTACCATCGCGCCCTCGGTTTCGACAAGACCGTCTGGACCTATCCTGGCGCGTTGTTCCTCTCGGCGGGTGGCTATCACCACCACCTGGGCACCAACGTGTGGTCGCCGGGACCCGCGCCCGCGGAGAGTCACGCGCGGCTCCTCGAATGGGAGATTGCCGTTCCATCGGCAGACGATGTGATGCGCGGGGCGCGGAGTGTGCGCGACGCCGGCTATGCGGTCGACGACGCCGAGGACGGTGTCCGCCTCACAGATCCCTGGGGCACAGTGGTGCGCCTTCACAGCTAATCATCCCGACAGAGAGAGGAACGTGTCATGACGATCAAAGAAGCGGCGGAACTCCACACGACCTGGGCAGCGCGATTCAACGCGAAGGACCTCGACGGGATGGTGGCACTGGCAGAACCGGGGTCGGTTTTCGTACCGCAGCCTGGCGTCGTGGTCGAGGGCGAGGCGGTACGCGCCGCCGACCAGCAGTTCCTGAGTCTGGGATTGCCGATTGACCTGAAAGTACGCCGCGTCATCGTCAGCGGCGACATTGCGTTGCTGATCTCCGATTGGACCCTGAAGGGCAAGGCGGCCGATGGATCCGATGTCAATCTGTCAGGCACGACGGCGGATGTCGCACGACGTGGCCCCGACGGGTGGAAGTACGTCATCGACAACCCCTTCGGCACTGTGTAAGTGGCACGTAACGATAGAACGACAGGGGTGACGCGATGATGCTCGATTGGGACGGTTATCGACAAGAGCTGCTTGGACGCATCGGTGAGCTGGGTAGGCTGACGCCCCAGACGGTCCGTGGATATCGTGAGCTCAGTGATGCCGGCAACAAGACCGCGCATCTCGATGCAAAGACCCGGGAGCTCATCGCGATCGCTGTGGGGGTCACTCGCCAGTGTGACGGGTGCATCACGACCCATGTGCACGCGGCGCGGCAGCACGGGGCGACGAAGGAGGAGGTCGCCGAGGCACTGGGCGTCGCGATCGCGGTCAACGCAGGCGCGGCGCTTGTCTTTTCCGCGCGCGTGATGGATGCGCTGACGGACCCGCCACCGGAGTCACACCGGGCATGATTGCGGAGATGAAAACGCGGCTCGGATAAGAGCGGCGGACGCCTCAGGCGCGGCGGGGTCGTGTGTCGACATGATGTGCACGTGTGAGCCGTGGTAAGCGGCGTTGCTTGGAGAGAGGGTCACGAGATGAAAACGAAGATTGGGATCATCGGAGACGGCAACGTCGGCAGTGCGCTGCGCAGGGGGCTCGAGAAGGCAGGCTACGACGTTCGTGCGGTCGGCAAAGGCCAAGTAGCAGAGACTGGCCGCTGGGCCGAGGTCATCATGCTCGCCGTGCCGTACGGCGCGATCAATGACGTCGTTGCCGAGCTCGGCGACGGGATCAGCGGAAAGACTCTGGTGGACGTCACCAATGCGCTGACCGAAGACATGCAACTGGCGAGCGGGTGCACCACCAGCGGTGCCGAGGCGCTTCAGCAGAAGGCGCCGGGGGCGAAGGTTGTAAAGGCGTTCAATACGCAGTTCGCTCAGCGGATGGACAACGGTGGCGTCGAAGGCCAACCGGTCAGCGTGTTCGTGGCCGGCGACGATGCCGCCGCGAAGCAGCAGGTGCTGCAGATGGCGCGCGACATCGGCTTTGACGGGGTCGACGCTGGCCCGCTGCAGAACGCGCGTCTCCTCGAGCCGCTCGGGTACCTCAACATCCAATTGGGCTACGTGCTTGGTCTCGGAACGGACATTGGGTTGAAACTGGTGCGCCGGTAGCATCCGTCAGTACATCAGGGCCGGAGTACCACATGGTGATACGGCTGCGAGATGCCGTTTCCGACGAGATCGACCAAGAGTTCGCACGCAACGATGAAGAAGGAGCAGACACATGGCCAACGACCAGAACGACGCGACCGCGAAGAAGAACATGGAACTGATGCAGACGCTGGACGACGCCTGGAACGCGCAGGACGTCGAGGTCTTCCGGGCGCGGCACAAGCCCGACGTGATCGTCCGCTGGCCCGGCAAGACGGAGCCGACGGTCGGCATCGAGGACCACACTCAGGAGTCGATCGAGTTCTGGAAGACGTTCCCTGATCAGAAACTCGACAATCGTCCCTACCGAGTCTTCTTTGCGTCGGGCAACTGGACCTGTTCGGTCGCACGCTTCACCGGCACCATGAAGGGACCAATGAAGACGGCGGACGGAGGCGAGATTCCGCCGACCGGAAAGTCCTTTGAAATCGATTTCTACACGGTCGCACTCTGGGACAACGGCCAGATAGTGGAAGAGAACCTGATGTACGACTTGGTCACGTTTATGAAACAGATCGGCCTCGGCCAGTAGACGCTACTCGCGCGGCCCGTAAGTAGTTCAGGGACTCGTTCAGACGAAACGACGGATATGCGGGGTCGAATCCCGACCTCGCATTCACCGAAGGTATCGCCGTGATTCAACATTCC
>JBFWPD010000021.1:0-17719 GCA_050250175.1 Vicinamibacterales bacterium | reverse complement strand
ACAGACTCACGCGCGGACGCCACGAGATCACGTTCGGCGGCGACTACGACATGCAGTGGGTCGACGACCGCTGGTTCGTCAACAACGGCGGGCGTCCCGGGTTCCAGATCCGGAACGACGAAGACACCGTGACGAACGGAGGGTTCTACGCGCAGGACGAAATGGTCTTCGGCGATCGCGCGACGGTGACACTCGGGATTCGCGCCGACCGCATCCGCTACAAGCTGGTCGACATGAGCCTGGGAGATGGAGACGCTACTGATGTCCGGACCTTCGATCGCGTCAGTCCGAAGCTGGGCGTCACCACTCGCCTGGGCGGGCAGGTCGTGGCGTACGGCAATGTCGGGACGGGCTTCGAAGCGCCGACACTTGGCGAGGTCCGTCTGCCCGCCGGCTTCAACGAGGACGTAAGGCCCCAGCGCAGCGTGAGCGTCGAAGGCGGTCTGCGGGGCGAGCTCGGCCCCGTCTCGTTCGACGCCGCGCTCTATCGCATGGCGGTGGACGACGAGATTCTTCCGGAGACGATCGATAGCGTCACGGTCTACCGGAACGTCGCCCGGGCGACACACACCGGTCTCGAGATGTCCGTTCGCACGCAGATGTCCCGTGAGATCGCGCTCGAAGGCACGTACGCATACTCGCGGTTCATCCTCGACGACTTCGGCGCCTTCAGCGGTCACAGGCTGCCAGGCGTGCCCGCGCACATGGGCACGTTGAGCGCGTCGTATCGCAATGGCGGCGGGTGGGATGGGGCCCTCACGCTCACCTTCGCCGGTGAGACGTGGGTGAACGACGCGAACACCGACGTTGCGGACGCCTACGGCGTGGTGTCGGCCAACGTGGGATACAAGCTCGGAGCCGCGCGGCTCTTCCTGCGGGCCGAGAATCTGGGTGATGTCATTTACACGAATCGCCCGCAGGTCAATGACGCCGACGGCTTCTTCTACTACCCGGCCCCGGGCCGGAGTATGGCGATCGGAGTGGAATATGGGTGGTAGCGTGACCTCTTGAGGCCCTCAGGTCCTTCGGGTGCTCTCGGTGCGAGCACTTTTGGGACCTAAGCACCTGAAGGACCCAGAAGTCATTACATAAGGGTCAAATTCGCCGCGAAAACACGCAAACACGAAGACACGAAGACACGAAGCAGGTCCTTGAGGTTTTTTCTTCGTGCCTTCGTGCCCCCGGCCTATTTCATGAGATGCGTTCTAGCACCTTGAGGACTCAGAGGACCAGGCGGACCCAAAGGACCTCAAGAATCCGCGCCCTGCGATAGACTCCCGACGGAATGGAAGATCACGCGTCGTTACTTCTGACCCTGGCGCTCGGCTTCGTCATGGCCTTTGCGCTGGGGTTCACCGCCAATCGCTTCCGTCTGCCGCCGCTCGTCGGATATCTGGTCGCCGGAATCCTCATCGGACCGTTCACGCCCGGCTTCGCGGCCGACACGGCGATCGCGAGCCAGCTCGCGGAAGTCGGCGTGATCCTCCTCATGTTCGGCGTCGGCCTGCACTTCTCCGTTGGCGATCTGCTCGCCGTCAAGTGGATCGCGATTCCTGGCGCGATAGGCCAGATCCTGGTCGCCACGTTGATGGGCGCGATTCTGGCGGCGTGTTGGGACTGGCCGCTGACCGCCGCGTTCGTGCTTGGCCTCGCGCTTTCCGTGGCCAGCACGGTCGTCGTGCTTCGTGCGCTCGAGGAGCGCGAAGCGGTCGACAGCGTTGACGGCCGTATTGCGGTCGCCTGGCTCGTTGTCGAAGACCTGGCGATGGTGCTGGCCCTCGTCCTCCTGCCGATGCTCGCTGGTCTCGCGGGAGGAGAGGGGCTTTCGGCGCCGGGCGAGCTCGCGTGGGCGATGGCCGTGACCGCCGGCAAGCTCGCGCTGTTTCTCGCGATTGCCGTCGTGCTGGGACCGCGCGTCGTCCCGTGGCTGCTCACGCAGGCGGCGCGGGCGGGGTCGCGCGAGCTCTTCACCCTCGCCGTGCTGGCGATTGCCATCGGCATCGCCTTCGGGTCAGCAACCCTCTTCGGTGTGTCGTTCGCGCTCGGGGCGTTCTGTGCCGGCGTCGTACTCAGCAACTCCGAGTTGAGTCACCGGGCGGCCGAAGAGTCGCTGCCGCTCCAGCATGCCTTTGCCGTCCTGTTCTTCGTGTCGGTCGGGATGCTCTTCAACCCCCTGGTCCTTGCAAGAGATCCCCTGGCGGTGCTGGGCGTGCTGGCGATCATCCTCGTAGGGAAGTCGATCGTTGCGTTCATCATCGTGCAGGCGCTCGGCTATCCGGTGGGGACGGCGCTCCTCGTATCGGCCAGCCTCGCCCAGATTGGCGAGTTCTCCTTCATCCTGGCCGGGCTGGGCATCGCGCTCGGCGTGTTCCCGGAGGTGGGCCGCGATCTGATCCTTGCCGGCGCGCTGTTGTCCGTCTCGCTCAACCCTCTGGCGTTTGCCATCGTCCCCAGGCTGCGAGGCTGGTTCCACCGACATCAGCACATCATGGCGCGGTTCGAAGCGGGGCAGGACCTGCGGCTGGCCCGCCTGCGCGCCGCGCTCGATGCGCAGAAGCAGAAGAAGGGCGGCGTACGGGTGCCGCCCGACGAGCTGATTGGAAAGTGGAAGGTCTTCGCCGAGCTCGACGTCGTCAATCGCGCGGAGCTGCTCGCACTGTTCAAGCCGCGGACGGCTGGTCCGGGGGAGCGCCTGATTCGGACCGGCGAAGCCGCGAAAGAGATTTTCTTCATCTCGTCCGGCAAGGTGGCCGTCTCGGTGGGAGGGCGCAAGATCACGCTTGGCCCTGGCGACTTCTTCGGGGAGATGGCGCTGCTCAGCGGAGCACCGCGCTCGGCCGACGTGACGGCGATCGACTACTGTCAGCTGCTCACGCTCGATCGCGCGGACTTCGATCGCTACGTGGCGCGCCATCCCGATCTGCGCGAGAAGATTG
This sequence comes from Vicinamibacterales bacterium, assembly GCA_050250175.1. Taxonomy (GTDB): domain Bacteria; phylum Acidobacteriota; class Vicinamibacteria; order Vicinamibacterales; family CAVVIG01; genus JBFWPD01. The sequence goes on along the minus strand of JBFWPD010000021.1, from coordinate 14,783 downwards.
ACGTCGTCGCCGAACGCCGCGACGAGGAGAACCGCGCGCTGGTTGCTGCGGCGACGAGCTGAGCTCGATGGAAACAGCAGCCATCAGCTATCGCGTCGCCGACTTCCTCAAGCAGCACCCGCCCTTCCATTCAGTAGACGACGCGGACCTTCTGGCACTCGCGGCCAATGGACGCGTCCGCTTCTACGAAGCCAACGAATTCATCCTGTGGCAGGGGGAACCGCACAAGCTGTACGTCTTCGTGATCCAGCAGGGGACGGTGTCCCTGTGGGATGAAGCGGCCGGCCGGGCCGAGCTGCGCGATGTCCGTGGCACGGGCGACCTGCTCGCCGTCGAGCAGTTCTACGGCGCGAGGTCGTGCCTCTATACGGCGCGGTCCACGAGTGACGTGGTGCTCTACGGCTTTCAGGCGGCCGACTTCGAAGCCTTCGTCCTGAAGCATCCGTACGCGCGGCAGTACGTCGAGGCGCTGGGCAACGTATCGGCGGAGCTTCAACGCACTGACGGCCGTTCCGATCCCCAGCGTCTTTTCCTTCATGAAGTCGCCGGGCCGGTGCAGACCTGCCGGCCCCAGGACAGCATCGCCGAGGCGGCCCGCGTCATGGCGCGAACCGGCGTCGATGCCCTTGCCGTCGTCGATGTTGAGTCGCGGCCGATCGGCGTCGTCACCCTGGCGTCTCTCCTGACCTGGATCGCCGACGGCGGCGGCGATCCGGCCGGAGCCGTGTCGTCGCTGCAGACCGCGCTTCCGCCGACCGTGCCCCCGGACGCGACGATGACCGACGGCGTGATTGCGATGGGCGCGTCCGAGTGCGGCGCGGTGGCGATGACGAGCGACGGCACGCCGGCCGGACATCTGCTTGCGGTTGTCGCGCCGAAGGATCTCGCGCCGGCGTTTGGCGACCAGCCGGCCGTCATCCTGAAGGAAATTGCCCGGGCGACGCACCTCGATCAGCTGCGCGCGCTCAACCAGCGGGCGCGTGCGGTTTCGCTGCAGTTCCTGACCAGCGCAGCTTCGTCGGAATGGATCGCGAGATTCACCGACCTGGTGAACGTGGGCATCCTCAGGAGGGTGTTGGCGCTGAGTGGGCAGGCCGAGTCGCCCGGGTGCTGGTGCTTCTGTGGCGCGGCTGGTCGCGGCGAATCCCTTACCCGGAAGGAGCCGCATGTCGTGCTCCTGTACGACGAGGTTCCTGCCGGGTGGGATCCGCTCGAGAGCTACGTGCGCGTCAACGACAGCCTGACGGCCTGCGACTTCCTTCCGGGCTTCGAAACCCCGTTCGAGCCCTCGTTCTACGTTGCGAGCACCGAGGAGTGGAGCAGGCGCTACGACGCGTGGATGCGCAGTCCCGTCGTCGAGCAGATGGGCCGCAGCCGTCCGTTGTTCGACCTGCGTGCGTTCCATGGTCCTGCCAGGCTGTTCGAGACCGTTCGACAGGCTGTCGCACGCGACGTCGATCGCGGCATCCTGCACGTGCTCGCGCATGACTGTCTGGCAAGCCTGCCGCCGCTGACGTTCTTTCAGGACGCCGTGGTCGAGGAGTCAGGCGAGCAGACGACCGTGTTCCGTCTCGAACACAATGCGCTCGCGCCTCTCGTGGATGTCGGCCGCGTGTTCGCGATGGCGGGCGGCCGGGTCATGGGCACGTCGACGCTCGAACGCTTCGCGATTGCGCGACGATTGCTCCCGATGCACGAGGGCATCTTTCGCGACGCCGCGGCAACGCTTCGGATCGTGCTCTGGCAGCAGGGGCGGATCGGGATCAGTCAGGGAACAACCGGGGCCGAGTTGCCGCCGGCGCTCCTCAGCCGCGCCGACCGCCACATGCTCAAGAGCGGCTTCCCGGCGATTCACCGTCTGCTCGAGTTCACGGCCGACCCCGGATGGCTGGACGCGCTCTGATGCGACCGGCCGGCGTCGCCAGCTACCAGCGCACCTTCGAGAGCACCTGGTCCGACGACGAGTCTCCCGATCGCATCAGGTTCGTCGTCCTCGATTCCGAGACGACGGGTCTCGACGCCAGGAATGATCGCATCGTCACCATTGGTGCCGTCGCCGTCCAGATGGGCGAAATCGTGTTGCCTGACAGCTTCTCGGCGCTGGTGAAAGTGGAGGAGAACACCAGCGCGGTGGAGGTGCACGGCGTCACGCGGGACGAGAGTCGCAGGGGGCTGGATGAGCCGATCGCACTCGAACAGTTCCTGGAGTACCTGCGAGACGGCGTCATCGTGGGACACCACATCGGCCATGACATCGGCGTGTTCAACGCGGCCCTTGGCCGGCACTGGGGCATCCAGCTGCTCAACCGGAGCCTCGATACGATGGACCTGACGCTCCACCTGGAACGGAACGGTGCATTGGCCGGCCGGCCGCCAATTCGCCGGTTCACGCTCGACGCTTTGTGCGAGATGTTCGGAGTCGTGCCCCACGATCGCCACACGGCAAGTGGCGATGCGTTCATCACCGCTCAGGTGTTCCTCCGATTGCTGAAGTTGGCGGAACGCCACGATCGCAAGACGCTCGCGGCCATCGCTCAACCGTTCGTAGAGGCTGCCGGGCCGGGCGTTTGATTTTAGGGGCTGTGGAGGGAAGGAAGAGAGGCTTGCGGGTCGAGCATTGGCGCACGACCCGCAAGGTAGTTCAGCGCTGAGGCAGCGGCGCAGCGTCTTCGAGCACGATCCGGTCCGCGATTCGCGAGCCGCCCTGTTCACGGTAGTGAACCGTCACGGGGTCGCCCTCACGTCCTGCGAGCCCCTGCGTGCCGGACGCCCCGGTCACTTCGGTGGCTTCCGTGAAGGTGAATGCCTCCTCGCGGCCGCCAGTGTTCAGGGTGAACGTTCTCGTCTGCGAATCGACCTCGCCGAGACTGCCACTGATCACCTGACCGAAACTGCTGTCTGCCTGCGGTTCTGCTGGCCTGGGTGCCGGTTCGGTTGCCGGCGCTGAATCCATCGGCTCTATCACGCTGTCGTTGTCCGCTTCACCGCACGCACCTGCGACGAGAGCGGCGCTCATGCAGAGGGCGAACAACCCTCGTGCCTTCATGATGGCCTCCTTCCGGGCTCAATGCGAGCCCCTCAGTTGCGACGTGATCTATCGGGGCGCTCCGGGCTGCTGAGGCGTGCCGGGCGCCGCCGGAGGATTCGGCGTGGTGCTCGCGGGCGGCCTGGCGCTCGAACCAGGTGTCGTCGAAGGAGGCATGGCGCTCGCGGCCTGGACTTCAATCCGCGTCGCCAGCTTCTCTCCACCGTCGTCCCTGTAGTGCACGGTCACTCGAGAAGCCTTCGCGGTGGCGAGGCCTTCGATGCGGGTCTGCGATCCGCTGACCTGCGTGTCGTCGTCGTACTTGAACTCAACGTTCTGATTGGCTGCTGAGCTGCGTGCGGCCGGTGCCCCTGCCGCGGGCGCACCCGGTGCCGGCGCCGAGCTGCTCGATCCGCTTGACGCCGATCCCATGACGATGAAGGTTTTCTCGTCAGTGTCGACACTCACGAGCTCGCCCTGCATGGTCATGGTCTGCATCGCGGACTGGCTTTGTGCTGGTGGCTTCGAGGCCGGCTGCTGCGAGGCGGGAGCGGTGGCCTGAGCGGCGACGAACGACGAAGCGCCGAGAACGATCGCGGCGGTCATGAAGCTGGACATCGGGTTCCGACTGACTTTCATTGGTTGATCCTCCTGGCCTTTCGCATCCGCAAGGAGCGTGCCCTGAGCGTACGCACCCTCTAAGTCGACCTCTGTGAGGCAGATCGCCCGCAGTGGGTCATTCGTGCCACCGAAAGGAGCGTCAAGCACGCTGCGTAAAATCTTCCAGATTCGTTCTCTATGGACGGGACGTCATGGCTCGGCGAGAAAATTTTCTGCCCAGATCGAGGTGCCATCTCGTCGGTAGCGTGTTATTGTTTTCTTCTCTCGACGACAACCGATTGAACCGGTCAGCCGCTCGCGCGACGGGTCTCTTTGCGATCCGGGCAGGGCAGCAGGGGACTACCGTGCGCAACTCGCCATCCGTACGTCGGCTTGTGCTGTTGTTTCTTTTCTCTCTGACACTCGGCGTCAGCGCGGGCGACGCGGCGACGGATGCGGACTGGATGCCCCGCAACGATGCGTCACGAATCCAGTCGGTAGTGGACGAGTTGCTTGTCGAGCTCGCGATACCTGATCAGGTGTCGGTTGTCCTCGTTCCCCAGAACCCATTGCTCGTCTCTGTTGAGGCAGAGAGTGACGCCTTCCGTCTCTCCCTCGAAGACGGTTTTCTCGACGCGCTGACTGAAGAAGAGTTGCGCGCCGTCGTGGCGCACGAGCTTGGGCATGTCTGGATCTTCACGCATCACCCCTATCTCCAGACCGAGAAGCTGGCGAATCAGGTCGCCATGCGCGTCGTCAGTCGCGACATTCTCGAGCGCGTGTATGGAAAGGTCTGGGAGCGGACAGGCGCCAAGGGGGACATCGTGCGCTTTCTCGGACACTAGGGCAGGCTTCAGGCTCCAGGCCATAGGCTTCAGACTGCGGCGGGCTACAGGCTTCGGGCTTTCGGCCTGCCTGAAGCCGTTCCGTATCTGAAGCCCGTAGCCTGAAGCCTGTAGCCCGGAAGACCTCGGCTACAATCCGCGCATGCGGCGGCCCTACCGACTGGCTTGCGTGACGCTCGCATTCGTTGCGAGCGCGCAAGCGTTCGTCCACGTCAGACAGGTCGCTTCGCCGGCAATTGCTGCGGTGCTCATGCCGGCTGCCAACGCAGCGGGCGAGTTGCCGCGGATGCACAGCCTGCTGGTCAGTCAGGGCGGCGAGCTCGTGCTCGAGCGCTACTACAACGGCACGCGCGCGGACCGTCCCGCGAACATCAAGTCGGCCTCGAAGAGCGTCATCTCGGCCCTGGTCGGGATCGCCATCGAGCGCGGTCACCTCTCCGGCCTCGATCACGCGATCGGCGACATCTTCCCTGACCTGCTCGCGGGTGAGGAGAACGCCACCAGGCGGTCCATCACGATTGGCGATCTGCTCAGCATGCGATCGGGTCTCGAGTCCACGAGCAACCGGAACTACGGGGCCTGGGTGCTCAGCAGGAACTGGGTCCGATTCGCGCTCGCGCAGGATCTCATCAGCGAGCCGGGCACGAGCATGGAGTACAGCACCGGCAACACCCACCTGCTGTCTGCCGTACTGACGAAGGTGACCGGCAAGAGTACGTGGCAGTTCGCCCAGGACCAGCTCGCGCGCCCGCTCGGCTTCGACCTCCAGAGATGGCCGCAGGATCCCCAGGGGATCTATTTCGGCGGCAATGACATGCTGATGACGCCGCGTCAGATGCTGGCGTTCGGCGAGCTGTATCTTCGCGGCGGCACGGTCGGCGGCCGGCAGATCGTGCCCGAGTCCTGGGTCGAGCTCTCGACAGTGCCGTTGACGCGTTCGCCGATCAGCGGACAGGAATACGGCTACGGCTGGTGGTTCCGCAACCTCGGAGGACACGACACGTTCTACGCCTGGGGGTTCGGTGGGCAGTACATCTTCGTGGTGCGCGATCTGGACCTCGTGGTCGTGGCCACCTCGGCCGCCACCGTTGACGACGAACGCCGCGAACACCGCCGCACCGTCTACGACCTCGTCGAGCAGTTCATCATCGCGCCGCTTGGCGCGGAATGAGGACGGGCTTCAGGCTTCAGGCTACAGGCTACAGGCTACAGGCTACAGGCTACAGGCTACAGGCTGCAGGGCGGTCTCTACCGGACAGGAACGAGCACCGATTCATTTGCCGCGGCGATCTCGCCGAGCAGCGCATCCGCGTCGTACAGCTTGTCGAGCGCCTCCATGATCGCGGCGCTGTGGACCGCGATCGCGCGTCCCCCTTCTTCCTCTTCGATGTGGAGATACCGGTTCGGCAGCTTCTGCTGATTGCTGTCGAAATTGATGCCGACGAATTCTCCGTCGCGATTCACGAGCGGACTCCCGGAGTTGCCGCCGATCGTGTCGGCCGTGTAGACGAAGTTGAGCGGTGTTGACAGATCGAGCCTGTCGCGTCCGTTCGTCCATCGTTCAGGCAGGTCGTAGGGCGGCTTGCCGCCGAAGCTCTCGAAGCGATCGTAGAGGCCGTAGAACGTCGTCGCCCACGGTACGAGGGTCGTGTCTTCCTCGTATCCAACCGCGCGTCCAAAGCCCAGACGAAGAGTGAAGGTCGCGTCCGGGTACACCGCTTTGCCGTAGGCGGCAAAGCGCGCCTCCGCGATCAGTTGTCCCGCGCTCGCTTCGACACTCCGAAGGCGATTGTCCTGCCACGTGCGCAGCTCGCGAAGAACCGGCTCGACGCGACGCGCGAGAGCAATCAGTGGATCTTCAGACCGGCGAATGGCATCGGGTCCGCCGTCGAACAATTCGTGGCGTGCGTCGATGTCGCCCAGCCGCGTCCCTTGAAACACCGCCCGGGCAACGGCCTCGGGAGTCTGTCCTTGAAGCGCAGCGCGCACGAAGGGATCGTCGGCGCCGAGCGACTCCTGCGCCTGCGCCAGCCACCCCGCGAGCATCGCCTCCTCGAGATCCTGCATGACGGGGGCCGGCGAGAGCAGGTTTGCTCGAAACGCGTCCATCCGGGCGTCGCGATACTCGCCGAGCCGTTCGCTGTCGGTCTTCGCGCGCTCTTCCGCGTACCGAACAAGCTGCGTTGCGTAGCCGGCCAGCCGCGACACCCCCAGCGTCGAGAACGTCAGACGCGGCGCAAGCGGTGGAAGCTCCGCGTAGACGGCATCGATCCGGTTCCATGCCTCGCCGTACAACCGCTGCCACTCGGCATTCGCGGCGACTGCTTCACGCAATGCCTCCTCGGCATCTGACTTCCGTTCGAGGACTCGCGGATCCCGGAGGCCCTCTTCCTGCCCCGCGAGCCGCTTCAGCGAGTTCTCGAGCGATCTGATCGGCCCGTTTGCGTAGCGCGCCTGATCCGCTCCGCGAGCCGCATACGATCTGAGGGTGTCCCGACGCGATTCCCAGGCCAGCCGCTGGAGCGGGTTGCCGACTTCCTGCTGATAACGGATCTGCGTCACCGTGAGCAGGCGATCGGTTGACGCAGGATGTCCGGCCAGGACCACGAACTCTCCGTCCGATGGCCCTGCCGCCGACCACCGAAGGTAGTGATCCGTTCGTGCCGGACGTCCGTTCTCGTAGACGCGCAGGAACGTGACGTCGAGATCGAAACGGGGAAATGTGAAGTTGTCGAAGTCTCCCCCGAAGTACGCCGCCTGGCCTTCAGGCGCAAAGACGACGCGGATGTCCGTGTACTGCTTGTAGCGAGACAGCCAGTACTCCCCGCCGCTATAGAGCCCGACGACCTCCGAGCGCAGCCCGGTTGCGGCCGCGGATTCTCTTTCTATCGACGCGATCGCCGAGCGGCGGGCTGCTGCCGCCGCGGCGTCGTCGCGCGCGCCGTCCGCGGCGGACTGAACACGGCGCGTCACGTCCTCGAACGAGACCAGCACGAGCGCGGTCAGGTCGGGGCATCGCAGTTCGTCGTCACGAGTGGCGGCGTGGAAGCCGTCCCTCACGAGATTGCTGTCCGCGGTCGAGAGCTTCTGGAGCTGGCCGGAGGCGACGTGCTGGTTGGTCAGGAGCAGGCCGTCAGGAGAGACGAACGACGCGCTTCCTCCATCGCTCAGCCGCACCGAGGAGAGCCGAAGGTGATCCAGCCATTCCTGGCTCGGCTCGAAGCCGTACCGGGTCCGCCATGCCTCACGAGGCGGATTGTCGAAGGTCCACATGCCTTCGTCCGCCGACGGAACGGCCGTCCAGGCCAGGGCGGCGGCAAGGGCAGCGGCGAGCAGGCGTATGCGGTGAGGCACCTTCATGACGGCTCCCGGGTCCAGCCCGCCAGATCATAGTCAGGCTACAGGCGAGCCCGCGGTCATCTTCGCAAGACAAGCTGCAGCGTGGCGGCGTGACAGGCCCGAAGCCTGTAGCCCGTAGTCTACGTCTGAGTAGTTTCCGACAATCGTGTCGCTTCGTCAGGCGTTTCGTTCAGCATTGTCGGCCGGAGAGGCTGGCTGGCCATGCCATCATGCGGTTCATTTCCAAGAAAGATCGAAGAATCCCGCTGGCTCAGATTGGACGACCGTTTGCACTGGAGGAGCGCATGGTCCCTTCTGCCCGGACGCGCCTAGTTCACGGGATTCCGGCGTCAGGCGTCGCCGAACCCGAGTCGGCGCTCGGGTTCGTCACGCGGGAGCCGCTGGTCAACGAGCTGGTGAGCTATCTCGAAGAGATGCGCCGGCAGATCGTCGCCCGGCCCTCCGAGCGTCACACGTTCGTGTTCAGCCGCGGCGGGCTGCGGGATGTACGGGCGGCCTTCGCCAGGACGATCCGGCACGGCGAGGAGCGGCTCCATCGTGTGTGCGAGCTGCTCGGCGAGGCATTTCTCGAAGCGGAGTACGCGCTCCAGAGCGTCGTGATCGGCGAGGTGACGTCAACGAAAGAGCGGTTCACGCTCGTGCAGAGCATTTCGCCGCACGAGCTCTACTCGCAGACGGACCTCGACCTCGGAACGCGTCAGCTCCGGCGCCTTCGCTACTACGACGGCCGTCACTGGAGCGGCGCCGCCCTGGTCGCAAACTTCGTGGAGTATCAGCCCGCGAGAATGAACAAGTGGCTGATCCACAAGCTGACCAGCCGGATCAAGGCCGAGGAGCAGATCTGGAACAAGGTCGTCGACTCGATCTTCGGCCTCGACCGCCTGGTCCGTCTCGACAAGCAACTGCGCCACCTGAACCGGTACGTCAAGGATGTCTTCGGCGTGAAGATGATCGTCGGCGACGTCGACGCCGTGCAGTCGCTGCACGCCGCGCTGCTCGCGGTGCGATGGGACGCGAGCACCCTGGCGCGCCATCGCGTGCCCGTCGGGCCGTCGACCACGAGCCTCGAGCTCGTCGAGGTGAAGGACTACCTCGCGCGCCGCGGACGGAAGGCGAGCGGCTGGGAGGCCATCAAGTCGGTGTTCAGGTGGTGGGATACGACGATCGAGATCCAGATACAGCCGCTCAGGAACTTTCAGCAGGAACGTGAACGCTTCACGCGTGAAAGCCATGCGGGATTCAAGGCGCGGCGCGAAGCCGTGAGGAATCAGATCGCGATCTCGATCCCGCTCTTTGGTTTCTATCGCGATCTGCTCCGCTGGCTCTTTCTCTCGCCGCCCGATCAGCCGGCGCCGACGTTCGAGTCGGTCGAGATCCGCCTGACCGACTGATCGCTGCGGCGGCGCGCCTCAGTGCGTCATCGCGTAGAGGGCCACGTTCACGCCGACGGCGTAGCCGCCCGGAGCGAACCGCAGGAAGAACTCACGATCCTCTGTCTCACGCTCCCACGAGTCTGCAACGTCGGTGTTGTGGGTCATGAGCACCATGATCCGGTTCTCGTCGTCGGCGATCATGCGGAAGTTGGCGTGCGGGCTGTCCCACCCTCGCTCGCGTGTCTCGCCGTCGTGCCGGCGCCACAGGTTGATGTTCGTGATCTGCGGCAGCTCGTCGAGGGTGTAGAGCGTCCGCCGGATCGGGTGGTCGGGAGGGACGTCTCTCACTCGATACTCGGGGAGCACCAGTTTCATCTGTGCGGCGAACTGCTCCCAGGCAGCGGTGCCCCAGAAGTCGTCGGACCAGAGAAACCCGCCCTTCAGCAGATAGGCCCGCAACCCGGCGATCTCTTCGGGATTGAGTCCCATCGTCCCTGCGTCGGCCGCCATGACGAACGGGCAGCGGAAGAGCGCCGGGTCGGTGGCGGACACGACCCAGTAGTTCGGTTCGGATTCCTGGTCGCGGCTGATCGGCGTCTTCGTCAGCTCCGAGAGCCGGATCATGAGGTTGTGCCCGGCATAGGGATAGTCGGTCGCCCACCCCATGCCCTGCGCCTCTCGTCGGACACTGGTGTACATCAGCTTGCAGACTGAGAAGGCGCCGTCGCCCATCGTCGCGTCGGGATAGCGCGCCGGCACGCTCGGGCCTTCAGGGAGGCGGCCCCAGTCCCATTGTCCCCAGGCAGTGGCCGAGAGCGTCAGGACCAGTCCGGCAGAGACGGCGAGGCGACGAGCAGGGGACATAGGCGTGGACCTCAACTACTGGCGCATGATGCAAGAACCGCCGCTACCAGCCGCCGCGCCGACCGAGTCGTGCAATTACCGATAGTTCCCGAACTGCAGCGCGACGCCGAAGTCGTGCTCGCGCAGGTGTCGCATCGCTTCCTGTAGATCGTCCTTCGACGGAGACGTCACGCGCACCTGATCGCCCTGAATGGAGGCCTGCACCTTCTTCAGCTTCTTGTCCTTGATGTACTTCACGATCTCCCTGGCCGCCTCGATGGGGATGCCGTCCTGGATCGTGATCACGCGCTTGACGGTGCCGCCCGCTGAGGGCTCGGAGTCGGCCGCCTTGAAGTTCTTGATCGGCACGCTTCGCCGCACCAGCCGTGTCTGGACAATCTCCCAGAGCGCGTTCATCTTGAACTCGTCGTCTGCGAGAAGCGTCAGGGTCTTCTCGGCGGCACTGAGGGTGATCTCGGCCTTCGCGCCCTTGAAGTCGTACCGCTGCCCGACTTCCTTCCGGGCCTGGTTCAGGGCGTTGTCGACTTCCTGGTAGTCGATAGGGGAGGTGATGTCGAACGACGATGCGGCAGGCATACCGTCATTCTAGGACACGCGGGCCGTGACGGGTGGTGTGGGCTGAGTGATCGCGCCAGCGAGCCAGTGGATGGCGTCGCGCGGCTCGCCGTCCGAACAAGACACGCGCTCGGCAACATCGGTCACTGCCTTGGCGCTCGGGCCCAAGATTGGGCCACTCGCGGAAGTGGCCGATCGCGTGTCTTGTGCGCGTCGCGGTCGACGGACGGCTCGAACGCGCGACGCCACCCACTGGCTCATTGGCCCGACTGCGCCCGTGGCACTTGTGGCCGGGCATTGCGTTGCGCGCCTTCGAGTCGGCCGTCAACCAGCGTCAGTCAACAACGCGCGTGGCCTGCCTCCTCCGCGAGAGGCCAGACTTGGCCCGAGCGCCATGGCACTAAGCCATATTGCAGGCCGCGCGTGTTGTTCGGCCGAGGAGTGGCGCGCGACGCAATGCCGGCCACAGGTGCTCATCGTAAAGGCGAACCGCGCCGGGCCACTGACCCGCCCCGCTCACCTCGCGCGTCCCCTACAGCGCCATGAGGTAGGTCATCTTCGCGACAAACGCCCGATCCGTGCGATTGAAGCGATCGTCGTGGCGCTCGTTGTAGACGAGGAAGATGTCGCTCAGCGGCCGGTGAATCAGGTTGAAGCGGAGATTCGAGCTCCACTGCTTCGAGTCGGTGTTGTATTGCAGCAGGGCGTTGACGAACATCCGCGTGTTGAAGTTGTAGTCCAGCCTGCTCGTCACCAGCGTCGACACATACTCGCCGGTCGAGAGCTCGATGTCGTTGACCTGCAGATTCATCGACGCGTTGAAGTGCTCGCTGACCCGAACGGTCGGTCCGAACGTGTAGCCACGGCGGTACCCGTCGTAGAAGGGCCCGATCGAGTAGCGGCTGGTGAACGAGAAGAGCGCCGCGCTGTTGGTGTTCCAGAGGAAGAAGTACTCGTTGAACTCGTAGCGGCCGGGATTGACGCGGACGCCGCGCGCGGAATTGATCGTGAACGGTGCCCGGACCTCCTCGACATTGGGATTGATGCCGATCTCCAGGAATCCGCCGTCGTTGAAGTTGAATGGCCAGTGAAAGTCCTGGTACCGCGACTCGAGCCCGCTGCCATCGCGCCGCGAGAACGTGTCCATCATCCAGTGCGGACGCGTTTCCCGGATGCCGAACTTCGACAGCCACGCGGGCCGGAACGCACGGCCGACGAAGAGCAGGTGATTGTCCACGCCCTGGCGCGGCACGAACCCCATTTCGTCGACGAAGCGCTCGCCGATGACGTTGTAGTGCCCGCGGAACTGCCAGGTCCGTGTCTGGTAGTTGAAGCCTCCGCGCGCCGCGAAGTTCTCCCCCGTGCCGGGAGTCTTCTCCGTCGGCGATGCCGTCCACGCCGCATACGCTTCCATCGTCAGGAACCCGAACTGGAAGTTCGCGTCCACGCCGCCGACGCGGTTGAAGCCGCTGCCGGCCTCCTCCTTGTTCATGATGACGAAGCCGACGTCCGAGTTTGCGAGGATGTCGCGGCGCACGCGGAATGCCGAAAAGTTCGTTGACGGTACTTCGACGATGTCGTTCTCGTCCTCGACTTCACGCTGCTGGATGTTCAGCACACCGATGGAGTAGGCATCGCCAACACGTCCGGTCAGACGCGTGCCGCCGAGGATCGGGATCGCGTCCCCGTTCTCCGAAAGGCCGATTTGCCGGCTGAAGAACAGTCGCATGGGTTGCGGGGCGTTCTGACGGCCGCCGCCACCGCCGCCGCCACCGCCCTGAACACCGCCGCCGAACTGGAAGATGCCAGAGTTCTCGAGGAAGAAGTCGCGCTTCTCCGGGAAGAAGAGGCTGAAGCGCGACAGGTTGACCTGCTGCTCGTCGGCCTCCACCTGGGAGAAGTCGGTGTTGACGGTGAAGTCCCACGTCAGGCTGTTCGTGACGCCGTACTTCACATCGAAGCCGGCGTCGAAGTCGCCCTGCGTCTCGAGACCCGTCACCGAGTTGGAGCTGCCGAGCGCGTACGGCTTGAAGCGCAGGTTCCGGCCCGGCTGCAACCCGCGCATGTCTTCGATCGAGCCGGCCATCGACACACGCTCGATGTTGTAGATGCGGGGAAGCGGCGCCCAGTAGCTGTCTTCGTTCAGGCGGCGTACCTTGCGTTCGAAGTTGATGCCCCAGGTCTGCGGATCGGCGTCGCTGAACTTGAGGGTGCGGAAGGGAATCCAGATCTCCGCGTGCCAGCCCGCATCGTCCACTCGCGTGCGGACGTCCCAGATGCCGTCCCAGTTCGCGTTGTTCTCGCGCCCCTCGTTGGCCATCTGTGCGTCCCACTTGGCGCCAGCGGGATTCACCGCGAACTGATAGCCGTTCCGCGCGTCGCGGAACGTGTCGATGATGACGCGGAAGCCGTCGTTGTTCGCTGTGTTGAAGTCCTTCTTCAGGTCGGTGACGATGATGCCGGCTGGCTCGGTGTCGCGTGCGAAGACACCGAAGTAGATGGCTTCGTTGTCGTAGAGCATGCGCACTTCCGTGTCGTGAGTCGCGGGCTGACCCTCGCGCGGATCGTTCTGGATGAATCCGCGCGCGACAGGGGCGTTGACCCAGTCCGGTTCATCGAGCGTGCCGTCGATCACGATCGGCGCCGTCGCGCGGACGATCGTGAGCCGGCGGTCGAGACGGGCCGTTTCGTAGTTGATCCCGGCCGCCCCCTGGCCGGCGAGTGCCGGAGCCGCAGAGGCCAATCCCGCCGCAAGCGCGAAAGCCGCAGTGAATGTCTTCATAGTGGGTGAATCAACCGTCAGAAAGCCGGGCAATGGTACCTCAATCAGCCGGGCGGCACTCTGGCTATACTGCGGCCACTCGTGTTCACCGCATCCGATCTTCTTTCGCCACGGCTGACGCGCGCCCGCAGGGCGGCGGCGCCGATTCATTCATTTGTCGAGTCGCCGCTCGCCGGGCGCGCCAACGATCCGCGTGCGGCGAATTTCCTCTTCGGGAATCCGCACGAGCTGCCCTTGCCGGGAATCGTCGAGGCAATGGGTCGCGCCGTGGTTCCCAGGCACAAGGACTGGTTCGCCTACCAGGTCTTTCAGCGTCCGGCCCAGGAGGCCATCGCCGCCGGCCTTCGCGATCGCTACGGTCTGCCGTTCGGACCCGACGACGTGCTGTTGACGACGGGAGCATTTGCCGGGCTGGCGACGCTGTTGACGACGCTGGCGGGACCCGGTGATGAAGTGATTTACGTGAGCCCGCCCTGGTTCTTTTACGAGGCGATGATCGAATCCACGTCCGCCTCGGCAGTGGCCATCAAGCTGGCGCCGCCGGCGTTCGATCTCGACGTCGATGCCATCGCGCGTGCGATCACACCGCGCACGCGTGCCGTGATCATCAACTCGGCACACAACCCGACCGGGCGCGTGTACGACGCCGCGACGCTCGGGCGGCTGGCCGCCGTCCTCACCGACGCGGGCAGGAGCCACGGGCGTCCCATCGCGCTCCTCTCGGACGAGGCATACAGCCGGATCGTTTTCGACGACCGGCGATTCGAGACTGCGACTGCCTTCTATCCCTTCTCCTTTCTCGTCTATACCTACGGCAAGGTTCTGCTGACGCCCGGACAGCGGGTGGGATACATCGCGCTGGCGCCAGCAATGCCCGGCCGCGAAGCGATGCGGAGCGCACTCATCACGGCGCTGATGGTTCAGGGCTGGGTGTTCCCGAATGCCGTGATGCAGTACTCGCTCCCCGAGCTCGAACGATTGAGCATCGACGTGGGCCGGTTGCAAGTGCGTCGGGACCGGCTCGTCGCGGAGCTGAGACGCATGGGGTATGAGGTCGCGCTGCCGGAGTCGACCTTCTACCTGCTTCCGCGATCTCCGCTTGCTGACGACCAGGCGTTCTGTGATCGCCTGGCGAAGCACGACGTTCTCTGCATGCCGGGTGCGGTCTTCGACCTGCCGGGATTCTTCCGTATTTCCATCACCGCCAACGACGAGATGGTGGAACGCGCGCTGCCCGGCTTCGCGGCGGCGCTCACCTAGGCGGGCAGGAAGGGCAGGAAGGGCAGGTAGGGCGGGAAGGGCGGGAAGGGCAGGAAGGGCAGGAGGGGTAGGACAGCCCTCCGCTCGCCAAATTCCGTTCGTCCCCACCAGCCCCTCCC